>CAMLHI010000004.1 GCA_946479705.1 uncultured Oxalobacteraceae bacterium | reverse complement strand
TGGCGTTCGCACGGCTGCGCAAGGACAACGTTTCGTTCCACGGCAAGAGCGTGCGGGAGATAACCGAGGAAACGCTAAAGCACTACCGTCAGGCCGATTGGCACATGCACATCTTCGAGGAGGACGCGCAGCTCACCGTCGCAAACCAGCACAACGAGACCGATTACAACCACCTGCACCGGCGCTGGGAGGCGCTCGGCTTGCACTACTGGTACGAGCATCGCTTTGATGGTCACACCCTTATGCTATCCGATAAGAGCTTCCTGGCCGAACCGATCGACGCCACCAGCCACGACGATGCTGATGTGATCCTGTTCCGCGGCAAGAACGGCTCGGTGATGGATGACGGCATTCGAGAGTGGACCGCTATCCGGCGCCTCGGCTCTGGCACGACCACGCTGGTAAGCGCGGACTACAAAAACCCGGGCGCTCAGCACGCCAGCTTCGATTCGGTCAACCAGCAAGGCGACATCTTCGCGTACGAAGTCTACGAAAATGCCGGGTCGTATGGCTTTCGCATGCGAAGCGATGGCGAGCAACTCGCGGCGCGGCGCATGGAAGAGCGGGACAAAGACACGCAGTACTTCGAGGCAGCGGGAAATGACAGGAGCGTTTTGCCGGGCCGCACCTTCAAGCTGGGCGGCCATTTCAGCGCCGAGCCGCGCTCACGGGAATATGACCCCGAGCCGCGCCGCAGCATCGGCGACCGCGATTACCTCATCCTGTCTGTCCGCCACGAGGCCGCTAACAATTACCAGGCAGGGCCTAGCGCAACATCGCACTACGAAAACCGGTTGACGTGCATCCGCAAAGACATTCGCTGGCGCCCCGGCCCCAACTACCATAGCGAGCCTGGCATTTACATGGGGCTGCACACCGCGATCGTGGTCGGCCCCGCGGGTGACGAGATCCATACCGATGGCTACGGACGAGTCAAGGTGCAGTTCCACTGGGACCGGTTAGGTGAATACGACGAAAACAGTTCACCCTGGATTCGGGTGATGACGCCAGGAGCCGGAAGTCAGTTCGGCGAAATTCGCTTGCCACGGATCGGCGAAGAAGTAGCAGTTCTTTACCTGGATGGGAACATTGACCACCCGGTAATTCTTGCTGCCTTGTATAACCATAATCACATGCCGCCGTGGCGGCTACCCAGTCAGCAAGCTCTGACCGGGATGCGTAGTCGCGAACTGCAGAGTGGTGGGGCAGGCAGCGGTCGCGGAAATCATCTGGTACTCGACGACACGGCTGGAAAGATTCAAGCACAGTTAAAGAGCGACCATCAGCACAGCCAGCTTTCCCTCGGGCACATCACCCGGATTGAAGACACGTCAGGAAGGAAAGATGCCCGTGGCGAGGGGTGGGAATTAACCACAAACGCTTGGGGCGTAGCGCGTGCTGGCCAAGGCATGCTCATCACCACCGAAGCACGTCCGAATGCAGTCGCGCATACCAAAGACATGAGCGAGACGACACAGCGGCTAGCGTCCGCTGAACAAATTCAAGATCAGTTGGTCCGGATGGCGGAGCACTGCGGGGCTCAAGAGGACCAGCAGCAAGCTGATGCGGTTGGCGATATCAAGGCTCAAAACGAGGCCATCCGAGGTAACGGTAAAGGTACGTGCCCGGAACTAGTCGAACCTCACCTAGTCTTGTCGAGTCCGGCTGGTCTCGAGTTGACCACCGCGAAGTCGACACATATCGCGAGCGCCCGCCACACAGCGATCACTAGCGGAAAGAGCCTTTCTATCGCAAGTGCGGATGGTCTGTTCGCTAGCGTAGGCAAGACGTTCAGGCTATTTGTGCATAAAGCGGGGATGAAACTGATCGCCGCAAGCGGCAAAGTATCGATGCAAGCACATAGCGATGACGTGGAAATAATCGCCAATAAGGTGCTTGCACTTCTGAGTGAGTCGGACTGGGTCGACATCAAGGGGAAAAAAGGAGTGAGACTGCATGGCGCCAATCACATGCTCGAGATTGGCGACAAGGTGCAGTTCTTCACATCGTCGCCGGTCCTATTCCATGGGAATCTAGAGACGCTTTCTCCTAAAAGTGTTTCTCAATCATTCAACGAAAAATCGGCCGACTATCACTTCGACCAAGAAGTGAACTTCCTACACATGGACACGAAGCCGGCGTCCAATATTGCATACGAGTTAATTCGTGATGACGGAACAGTCATCGATGGCAAAACCGCCGCGGACGGGAGCACCGGTGTTCAAAAGGCGGCAAGTATGGACAGCTACACAATCCGCTGGAAAGGCGAACTTCCATGAGCGATAAAAGCAATCTCAACGGGCGCGGTAACCATCAGGGCGATTTCACTCAAGGCGTGGGAGGGTGGGCTGAATATACGGTCCACATGACCGATGCGGCGGATACCGTTCGGCATGATATTACTGTCCCTCCGGGAAAGGTGATTCCCATTATTTTTCTGCCAGGCGTTATGGGCAGCAATCTCCGCATGAGCAAACAACGGCAGGATGGATTGAAAAGGCCAGATAATCGAGCGTGGCGGCCCGACGATTTACTAGATAAGGCGGGTAAAGCTGCCATTGTTACCGGTGAAGGCATGGGTGGCTGGCTTAAAAATGCAACCCCAAGGGAGCGACAACTTATCTTTGATCCAAATGAAACTGAAGTGGAATATTATCATTATACCGAGGACAAGGGTAGATTTGACCCCGAAGGCAAAGAGACCCTCGCAGCCGACGCGCGGCATCAAAATGTCCCTGATGACCTTCAACCGATTCCGCCACTGATAGCCACTCGGGCTAGTCGCTCCGGTAGTAAAGGTAATGGTCGAGCTACCGAACCGAAGAAGCAAGAAACACCTGCTCAGATTGCACGCTGGCGAGGGTGGAGTGAAGTGCTTTTTGCTGGCGCATACGGGACCATGTTAAAGACGGCCGAAAGATATATGAATAATATGCTTGTAAATAAGGAGTTGAATCCGATTTGGAACGATGTATGCGCGGCGCCCAGCAGTTTTGGCGCAACAGCGGGCGCGGCGATCACGGAAGACGATATAAAAAAAATTTCGCCTTGCTGGTATCCCGTGCATGCAATGGGATATAACTTCATGGTCAGCAACGCAGAAACGGCAAAAGTTTTGGCTGAACGAATTATTGGGCTTGTTGAGGGCTATAAAAATCGGGGATTTAAATGTGGCGAGGTCATCGTTGTTACGCACAGCATGGGTGGATTAGTCGGGCGAGCGCTACTCCATTCAAGTTACGGCAACTTACTCAATAATAAAAGCGTAAAAGTTCTCGGAATGTATCACAACGTCATGCCGACGATGGGTGCGGCTAGTGCTTACAAACGGATGCGCTTCGGTTTCAAAGAAGGCTGGGGATATTTGGCTTCGCTTGAGGCAAGTATCCTCGCTATCGATGGAAGGAATGCAACCGCGATTTTGGCGAATACCCCCGCTCCGCTAGAACTATTGCCAGGCGCAGCCTACGGGCAAGATTGGTTAAAGGTGATTGATGTTTCCGGGAACACCCTTTGGAGTTGGCCTCGCGGAAATGCAACAGCTTTGGAGAGTATCTATTTGCAGCCATCAAGCGCGTGGTGGCGGATGATAAATCCCCTATGGGTCAATCCGGCCAATATTTCTGAAGAGAAGGGCGGCGGAATGCGCAGAGTGATCGGCAGATTGAAAAGCGCTATCCGTTTTGTTGACTCGATCGAGCATACATTTCATCCAACCAGTTGCTATGCGAGCTTTTGCGCGTCACCGCAACAAATGAGCTATGGCGAGGTGGTGTTCAAAGCAGCTGAAACGTGGGAGCCTTTTGTGAAAAAATCTAGTGGTCCGCTTCCTTCGCCGGAAACGTGGAAGCTGTTGACCGACGACGCTAAAGGCATGCTCAAGGTCCAGGCAGGCGATCGAGTACTCGCGCTGTATTTGCAGAAACCCAGCTCTGCGGGAGACCAGACGGTACCATCAGAGCGTTCTGCATGCAAAATTAAGGGTACTCTGTTTGTCCATGGGGAAAAGGAGGGGCCAGGGTATGAGCATCAAAACAGTTATTCAGACCCACAGGTATTGACATCAATGCTTTATGCAATTTCGCAAATTGCGAAAACTGCGAAATGGGATTAACCCATGTTGGCCCTGCCTCTCGCTGCAATCATAGTCCTGTGTTTTCTGAGCGGATGCAACCCCAAGTACTCTTATAAGGAGAACGCTGTGCCTGATTCGCCTCAACTTAGTCTACGTCTTCAAAAAATATTTGCGAAAACGAAAGTCGTTTGTTTTGGCCGGTACGCGCTTAACGTGCCTGAGGAAGCACAATTTCTATGGGGAGCGGTGTCGTTTCCATCGACCATAGAGACCATTGGTGGCGGTTTGGATGCTGTCAAACATAGAGTCGCCGCGGATATTGCGAAACTGAAATGGAAGGATGCGACTGCCGAAATTACATTCAACCACGAAGGGCCGGTGGAGGGCAGTTGGCAAATTCGATATCACGAGGGCGAAATTGGTAAAGAATTAGGTCTGCATTTCTTCAAGTCGTACGTTAATATTGGGGATCTAAACTTCATACTCAGCGGTTCTGTGAATGAAGGAGAGACTGAAGAGTCGGCCGCGGCCAGGCAAACGATTCGCGTTCGTAGTTTGAGGTTGCGTGCAGAAAATGAAGTCCCGCACGAGCCTGGTTATTGTATTGAGCATGGCTTCATGCGCGATGACTTTTACTCGAGCCAAGAAATGGTTGACGCGGGTATATACTTGCCTAGTCTTCCAGATGTCAGCTTTTCGATTAGCTCGAATAAAGATGCCTATGGCGACTACCCACCTGAAGAGTTCGAAAAGACACAAAGAGCCGAGTTATCGCTGCTGACTCGCATCAAGCAGGCACAGGAGGACCAGGGTATCCAATACCCTAGGCGGACCGTCTTGCGCGAAGGTAAACGCAACGTTCAACACTGGCGTGGCGAGGAATCCTTAGTCAGGCGGAATGATGGCGTGCACGATTTTGAGTGGGCCTTTGTTGGTACGCCGAAGGATGTAGCGCACCCATCCGAATTCAATGTGCGAATGTACACAAAAGTAAAAAACAACACAGTCGGTGCGGCGAAGGCCGCTTCGCTTAGCGACAACGAAGCAGTCGCACTGTGGGACAAACTACTTTCGGGATTGAAATTTCGCGTCAAAGTCCCCAGGGCACCTGATGGGTCATACTTTATACCTCCCAATGCAACGAACGCCACCAATTCGGGTTAATGAGTTCGGATTGTGAACTGTCTTCAGGACACGGAGCCTGTATTTTTAATCGCATGGTGCGCAACGAACTGTCGTCAATGCTTGTTCGAATTAAGGAAGCTCGAGAGATCCCGGGCATGCCTTGACTCAAATAAGGCGGTCTAAGCCAAGCTGGCTGCAAAATGCGCCCCAAAGGTGAATCGCGTACCCTTGAAGGCGGCAACAAAGGAATAGAACTTCAAATGGAGTGATAATGAAACACCAGGGCCGCGGCGTCATCCGCCTAAACGACAAGACCAGTCATGGTGGCCAAGTCATCAGCGCCACGTCGCAGACTATAGTCATGGGCATTGCTGCCGCCATCCAGGACGACATGACCTTTTGTCCGGCTTGTAAAGGAAAGTTCGCTATCAAGCCTGACGGGGCTGGCGCGAAACACCACGCCAGGCCCTATGCCTATGACGGCGACGTTACGGAATGCGGCGCCCGGTTGCTCAGTTCTCTTACCTAGATCGTAACTGTTCAGCCGCTATGAGCGCCGTGTAAAAAGCTAGTGTTTTTGCGGAAAAAATGAGCAAATCATCATCAATTTGACTGTTTTTTAAGCGGAATCTCACTGTTTTTAACAAGCGTTCATAGGGACTGAACAGTTACCCTAGATCTATCCTATCGACTAACCGCCGGCAACACGAGAGGCACGATGTTGGATGAACTGCCGGGGACGCGACGAGAAGCTCGGCCGCTCAGTGCCGGTTCTACCACCCCACCAAGTGTGCGTTAAAAGAGAACGGGCGTACGATGCGCATGGCCCTGTCGTAGTCCGGTCTCTTGTGCTTTTGTGGGCATGCCCCCAATCCTCCAGCCAGCATGCCCTCTAAATCGTGCCACGCTGATCGCGATCTGAGCGCCTTCGGACAGGGGGGGCGATAGTTGCGGTCGTGCAGCATACGGTCCGGGGCTTTCGATGCCACCGGCAACCTTATTGAGCGTGGTTACGCAAGGCTGCCGCAACCCCTGCCACGCGCCGCCCCTGGAACTGGGCAACGGCCAAGTGCTCGCTATCCGGTGTCACGCCGTCGGGGTCGGACACATGCGTCGCACCGTAGGGCGTTCCGGCCTTGAACATCACCGGATCGGCATAGCCGAGCGGGACAATAATCAGGCCAAGATGCGCCATCGGCGCGTACATCGACAGCAGCGTCGATTCATTGCCGCCGTGACGAGACCCGGTGGAGCCGAATACCGATCCCACCTTGCCGTTCAGCCTACCCTCCGACCACAGTCCGCCCAGGCCATCGAGATAGGCCTTGAGCTCGGAGGCGATCGAGCCGAACCTGCTCGGTGTGCCAAGGACGATCGCGTCGGCCCATTCCGCGTCGGCTTCCGTCGGGTGCTCGTACTTCGCATTCATCGCCTGCGCGGCCTCGCTCCATCCGGGCACCTGCTGCATGACAAGGGGGGGGACCAGTTCGCGGGCGCGGCGCAGGCGTACTTCGGCACCGACGCTGACGGCGCCCTGGGCGATGGCATTGGCGAGCAGCTCGGTCGAGCTGTTTCTTGAGTAAAAGGCAATGAGAATTTTTGGCGTCGGCATGCTTTATCCTGGTTCTTGCGATGGATGCGGGCGGCGCCCGCACCGAGGAAGCATAGCCCCGGACAAGCGCTCCCGTTAGCCCGTTTCGGCATCTCATCCTGGGGCGCGGGCGTGCCTGCGGCGCCGAATTGATCGGCTGGAAATGGTCGTTCTGCCGATTTGGGATAACCACCCACCATGCATGGGCCTATGCTTTCTGGGACGCCTTGCCGGGCGCCGCCCTCCCTCACCATCAGCGAGACGACCTATGCGCACGACGATCAAGCCGCCAGCCAGGCACCCACCGCGAGCGGCGCCCACATGAAGCGCTTGTTCAGTATCCGGCGCTGCGAAGCACTGGCATTCCGCTGGCGCCTGCCGATTCTGCTGGCGCTTGGCGCGCTCACCGCGGGGATGGCATTTTTCGCCCTGCAGTTGCGCATGGACGCCGGCTTCGAGAAGCAAATGCCGGCCAGCCACGAATACATCAAGACCTTCCTTCAGTATCGCAACGAGGTGCTGGGCGCAAACCGCTTGAATGTCGTCCTGCGGGTGCGCAAGGGCTCGATCTGGACCCAGCCGGCGATGGCGCGCCTGAACGCGCTGACCCAGGCTGTGATGTTCCTGCCCAATATCAACCGGCTTGGCGTGCAGTCGCTATGGACGCCCAACACCTTCGTCAACGAGATTACCGAGGAAGGCTTTCGGGCCGACCCGGTCATTCCGGGCACCATCACGCCGGGCAGCATGGATCAGGCGACCCTGGATCAGGTGCGCCAGAGCACCTTGAACGGCGGCTTCGTCGGCACCCTGGTGTCGCAACGGCAGGACAGCGCGATGGTCATCGCCGAGATCAACGAATTCGACGCCCAGGGGCGCAAGGTCGATTACGTGGCCTATAACGCGCTGCTCGAAAAACAGCTGCGCCAAAAGTTCGAAGACGCCGATTTCGAGGTGCAGATCATCGGCTTCGCCAAGCAGATCGGCGACGTGGCCGATGGGGCGGCGGGGGTGCTCAAGTTCTGCCTGATCGCCTTGTTGCTGACGGCGCTGGCGGTGTACTGGTATTGCCGCTCGATTGCCTTCACCTTGCTGCCGCTGGCCTGTTCGCTGGTATCGCTGGTATGGCAGTTCGGCACCTTGCGCCTGCTGGGATACGGGCTGGACCCGCTGGCCGTGCTGGTGCCCTTCCTGGTGTTTGCCATCGGCGTGTCGCATGGGGTCCAGCAGATCAACTATATCGTGCGCGGCATTGCCGCCGGCATGAGCTGCGAGCATGCCGCCCAGGCCAGCTTCCGCGGGCTGCTGGTGCCCGGCGTGCTGGCCTTGCTGACCGCCTTCGTGTCCTTCGCCACCCTGGTGCTGGTGCCGATCCCGATGGTCAGGGAACTGGCCATCACCGCCTCGATCGGGGTGGCCTACAAGATCGTGACCAATCTGGTGATGTTGCCGCTGGCCGCATCGCTGCTGACGGTCGGCAAGCCCTACGCGCAGCAGGCGATGCGCAGCCAGCTCGCGCGCGGGCGCTGGCTGCGGCCGCTGGCGCGGGCCGCCGAACCGAAGACGGCCATCGCCATCGTCGCCGCCACGCTGCTGTTGCTGGTGGGCGCCGCCTGGTACAGCAGCGATCGGCTGGTCGGCACCTTGCAGCCGGGAGCGCCCGAGCTGCATGCCGATTCGCGCTACAACCGCGACGCGAGCTCGATCGCGGCCAACTACGACACCGGCCTGGACTGGTT
Organism: uncultured Oxalobacteraceae bacterium; assembly: GCA_946479705.1. The sequence continues at coordinate 23,474 of CAMLHI010000004.1, read as the reverse complement.
GACGGTGGTGCTGCAGGTGCCGGCCAACTCATGCGAGCAGGTCGCGTTCGGCCGCTACCAGGATGGCTTCGACCATGCGATGCGCCAGGTGCCCGGGGTGATGTCGGTCAGTTCCTTCGCCGACCAGATCAAGATCTACAACGAGGGCTACAACGAAGGCAATCCGCGCATGTTTGTGGTGCCGCTGGACGCGGCCAACTACGCGGCGCTGGGCGTCGAAGTGGGGCGGGTGCGCGGCTTCGTCAGCAAGGATTGCAGCATGCTGGCGACCAATCTCTACCTGACCGACCACAAGGCACACACCATCAACGGCGTGCTCGCGGCGGTGCGCGGGTACGGCGCGCACAACGCCGGCCCGGCCGGACTGCACTTGCGCCTGGCCGCGGGCAATGCCGGCGTGCTGGCCGCCGTCAACGATGAGGTCGAAAAGTCCGAATTGCCGATGCTGCTCTACGTGTATGGCGCGATCGTGCTGCTGGTGTTTGCGGTCTACCGCGACCTGCGCGCCGTGGTGGCCTGCTGCGTCCCGCTGACGGTCGCCACGTTCATCGGCTACGCCTTCATGAAACAGTTGCAGATCGGCCTGACGGTGGCGACCTTGCCCGTGATGGTGCTGGCGGTGGGCATCGGCGTCGACTATGCGTTCTACATCTACAGCCGCCTGCAGCTGCACCTGGCCGGCGGCGAACCGATCGCGCTGGCGCTGGAAAAATCGATCCAGGAAATCGGCATCGCCACCATCTTCACCGCCATCACCCTGGCGATCGGGGTGGCCACCTGGTCGTTCTCGGCACTGAAATTTCAGGCGGACATGGGCAAGTTGTTGGCGTTTATGTTCCTGGTCAACCTGGTCATGGCCATGACGGCCTTGCCGGCCTTCGCCGTCCTGCTCGAGCGCCTGTTCCCGCGCCGCAAACCCATCACGCTGAGCGCCGCGCTGCAGCATTGAGGAGAACCGCCATGACCGAGACTCGATTATCACGGCTGGCAAGCCTCGCGGCAGCCTGCGCGCTCGCCGGCGCGGCCTGGTCCCATGAAGCGCTGGCGCCGGCGCGGCAAGACGCGCATGCGGCCGCGGCCCGGATGATGGACGCGGCGCGCGCCGGCGCGCGCCTGGTCGCGGTGGGCGAACACGGCTATGTCCTGCTCTCCGATGACGATGGCAAGTCCTTGCGCCAGGCGAGCGCCGTGCCGAGCAAGCTGACCTTGACCGCCGTGTCGTTCGCCGATGCGCGCCACGGCTGGGCGGTCGGCCATGGCGGGGTGATTCTGAATACGGCCGATGGCGGCGAGCACTGGAGTGTGCAGCGCGCCGCCTTGGAGGTCGACCAGCCTTTGCTGACCGTGCATTTCCGCGATGCCGCACATGGTTGGGCGGCCGGCCTGTGGTCGCTGTTGCTGGCGACCGAGGACGGCGGCGCGACATGGAACCGGGTGGAGCTGCCCCCGCCCGAGGGCGCCAAGCGCGCCGATCTGAACCTGCTGAAGATCTTCGCGGCCGGACCTCGGCTCTTCATCGCCGCCGAGCGCGGCACGGTGCTGCGCTCGGACGATGGGGGCGCCAGCTGGCAGTACTTGAAGACTGGCAGCAAGGCCTCGCTGTGGAGCGGCGCCAGCAGCGCCGGCCGCACCCTGGTGGTGGGTGGGCTGGGCGGCAAACTGCTGCGCAGCACCGACGATGGGGCCAGCTGGAGCGCGGCCGATGGCGGCGCGGCGTCGATTACCCAGTTGTATGCCGGCCGCGACGGGCTGTGGGCCAGCACCCTCGATGGCCGCTTGCTGCACAGCGTGGACGAGGGTATCAGCTGGACGGCCGGCGCGAGCGGCGCGCCGCTGACGGCGATCGTCGGCCGCGCCGCCGGCGGCGTCCTGCGCTTTTCCAAGGCGGGAGTGGTGCGATGAGCCGGCGCTGGCACGATGTGTCGATGCGCCTGCGCCTGCCGCTGCTTTCCGGCGTGGGGTCGGCCATGATCCTGGGCCGCCGCGGCGTGGCGACATTGCGTACGTGAACCTTGCGCTTGCAGTGCGCGCGGCACAAGCGCGTCGGCCGCGAGCGCGCACGGCCGCTGGCAGCAGGTCCTCGAATGTGCGGATTCGGGCTAACGCCTGGCGCGACCGCGGCGCACACTGTCTTAAATTGCGCGGCTGCGCAATACCCGATCAACGTTTCAACGCACCCGCTAAAGGAGTACTACATGGGTTACAAGGAATCGCGCTTCTGGCATCCGATGATGCACCAGGGCGAAATGAAATCGCGCAAACCGCTGCGTATCGTGCGCGGCGAAGGCTGCCATGTGTTCGATGACCAGGGCCATGAGCTGGTCGATGCGGTGGCCGGCCTGTGGAATGTGAACGTCGGCCATAACCGCCCCGAGGTGAAGGCGGCGATTATCGCGCAGTTGAACGAGCTCGAATACTTCCAGATCTTCGACGGCGTCTCCAACCCGCGCGCCGAGGAGTTGTCGGCGCTGCTGGTCGACATGCTCGCGCAGGAAGACATGCAGCGCGTGTGCTACGGCGCCAACGGCTCGGACGCGACGGAAACGGCGCTCAAGCTGGCGCGCCAATACTGGAAAATCCAGGGCCAGAACGACCGCACCAAGTTCATTTCGCTGAAACAGGGCTACCACGGCAGCCATTTCGCCAGCGCCGGCGTCAACGGCAATGCGGTATTTCGCCGCAATTACGAGCCGAATATGCCGGGTTGCTTCCATGTCGAAAATCCCTGGGTCTACCGCAATCCCTTCACCAGCGATCCGGACGAGCTGGGCCGCATCTGCGCCATGCTGCTCGAGCGCGAGATCGAGTTCCAGGGACCCGATACCGTGGCCGCCTTCATCGCCGAGCCGGTGCAGGGTGCCGGCGGCGTGATCGTCCCGCCGCCGAACTACTGGCCGCTGCTGCGCGCCGTGTGCGACAAATACGGCGTGCTGCTGATCGCCGACGAAATCGTCACCGGCTTCGGCCGCACCGGCAACCTGTTCGGTTCGCGCGGTTGGGGCGTCAAGCCCGACATCATGTGTTTCGCCAAGGGCATTTCGTCGGGCTACATTCCGCTCAGCGCCACGGCCATCAGCGGGCCGATCGCGCAAGCTTTCGAAAACAATACCGACTTCGGCGGCGCGCTCATGCATGGCTACACCTATTCCGGCCACCCGGTGGCCTGCGCCGCGGCCATCGCCAGCCTGAAGATCGTGGTCGATGAAGACTTGCCGGCCAATGCGGCCAAACAGGGGGCCTACCTGCTCAAGTCGCTGCAATCGCTGGTTGGCCGCTTCGAGGCCATCGGCGAGATCCGCGGCAAGGGATTGATGCTGGCGATCGACCTGGTCAATGACCGCCAGAGCCGCGAGCCGATCAGCCCGACCTCCGGCTACGCCTACGCCGTCGCCGAGGCGACGCGCCAGCATGGCGTGATCGTGCGCCCGGTCGGCACCAAGATCATCCTGTCGCCGCCGCTGGTGATCCAGCGCGAGGACATCGACAAGATCGTCTCCGCGCTGGAAGCCGGTTTCAAGGCCGTTCCCTTCGTTCGCTAAACCATCGACGGTGTTCTCATGATCATGAAATATCAGCATTTTATCGACGGCCACAGTATCGATGCCTCCGACGGCGCGGTGATGGATCTCGTCAGTCCGGTCGACGAACGGTGCTACGCCAGCGCCGCCCGCGGCACCCGCGCCGACATCGACCGTGCCGTGGCGGCGGCCCGTGCGCAACTCGATGGCGGCGCCTGGAGCAAGCTGACCGGCGCGGCGCGCGCCGTGCTGATGCAGCGCCTGGCCAGCCTGGTCGAACGCGACGGCGAGCAACTGGCCGACATGGATGCGCGCTGCATCGGCCGCTCGCCGATGGAGCCGCGCATGATGGACATTCCGAACGCGGTCGGCACCTTGCGCGCCGCCGCCGGCTGGGCCGACAAGCTCGAAGGGCGCACCATCCCCACCGGCGGCTACATGGGCGTGCCGACCCTGTCCTACACGCGCCTGGAGCCGGTCGGCGTGGTCGGCGCCATCGTGCCGTGGAACTCGCCGCTGATGATTACCTGCTGGAAGCTGGCCTCCTTGCTGGCGGCCGGCTGCACGGTGGTGATCAAGCCGTCCGAAGAGACGCCCTTGTCGGCCTTGCACCTGGCGGCCCTGTGCCGCGAGGCCGGCTTTCCCGATGGCGTGGTCAACGTGGTCAGCGGCACGGGCGAGGTGGTCGGCAAGGCCTTGTGCGAACATCCCGATGTCGACAAGATCACCTTTACCGGCAGCCCCGAGGTGGGGCGCGAGATCCAGCGCGTCGCCGGCGCCGCCTTCAAACGCGTTGCCCTCGAACTGGGCGGCAAGAGCCCGCAGATCGTGTTCGACGATGCCGCGATCGAGGCGGCCGTGCGCGGCTGCGCCCTGGGTCTGTTCGTCAACCAGGGCCAGGTATGCGCGGCCGGCACCCGGATCCTGGTGCAGCGTTCGATCGCCGGCCGATTCACCGAGGCGCTGGTGGCGGCGGCGGCGGCGGTGAAGGTGGGCGATCCGACCCAGCCCGGGGTGACCATGGGACCGGTCGCCAAGCGCGAGCAGTTCGAGCGCGTCAACCGCTATATTCAGCAAGGCATCGACGAAGGCGCCACCTTGCTCACGGGCGGGGTGGCGGTCCATGAGCGGGGCTGGTTCGTGCGGCCGACGATTTTCGGCAAGGCCAGCAACGCCATGCGCATCGCGCGCGAAGAGATCTTCGGGCCGGTGGGCGCGCTGATCGAATTCGACACCGACGACGAGGCCATCGCGCTGGCCAACGATTCCAGTTATGGGTTGGCGGCGACGGTTTGGACCACCGACCTGGCGCGCGCGCACAAGGTCGCTCACGCGATCAAGGCCGGTGCGGTCGGCGTCAATTGCTGGAGTCCGCTCGATCCGAACCTGCCCTGGGGCGGCGTCAAGAGCAGCGGTATCGGGCGCGAATGCGGGCTGTCGGGGGTGTTGTCTTACACCGAAGAGAAAGTGATCACGGTGCTGTTGCCGTGAACGGAAAGCGCGAGGGTCGGATGCAGTTAGCCAATACACGCGAGCGCTTCGGCGCGGTCGCCAAGATGTTTCACTGGTCCATGGCCGGCGCCTTTCTGGTGGCCTACGTGGTCGTTTATTACGTGATCTGGTTTGTCGATCCGGAAACCAGCATCAAGCCGGGCTTGTTCGGCAGCCATCCGGACGCCGACCGGGTTGTGCCGCTGCTCAACGTCCACTGGGTGCTGGGCATTCTGATCGGTGTGCTGGTGGTGCCGCGCTGGCTGTGGCGCCTGCGCACCCCACAGCCAGACCCGGTACCCGGTACGCCCATCGAGCATCTGCTCGCCCGCGGCGCCCACGCCTGCCTGTATCTGCTGATGCTGGGCATGCCGCTGACCGGCTACCTGAACACTTACGATCCGACCGATTTCGGACTGTTCGTGGTGCCCGCGTTCAAGGAGACCGCCGTCTTCCATTGGCTCTCGGCGAGCTTCGGCTGGAGCTGGAAGGACGTCGAGACGCCGATGTATGCGATCCATCGCTTCGTCGGCCATTGGGTCGCCTGGCTGGTCGTGCTCTTGCACGCGGCGGCGGCGCTGTTTCATCACCTGGTGCGGCGCGACGCCACCCTGGTGCGCATGTTGCCGGGCGATAAAAAAATCGTTCATTGAACATCAATTCAAAAGGGGAAGCACATGACTGAGCAATTCAAGGCGCGCCTTGCGGTGCGCGGCGGCCGGCTGCTGGCCGCCGCCATCTGCGCCATCGCCACCGCGGGGCCGGCGCTGGGCGCCGACGCCGCGCTGCTCGACAAGAACCTGACGCCCAGCGGGGCCGAGCGCGCCGCCAACAAGGATGGCAGCATTCCCGCCTGGCAGGGCGCGGAGCCGGCCATGCCCGGCTGGAGCTGGGGCAAGCCGCGCCTGGACTACTGGAGCCACAAGGGCGACAAGCCGCTGTTTTCCATCGATGCCGGCAGCGCCGACAAATACGCCGACAAACTCTCGCCCGGGCAGCTGGCCATGCTCAAGCAGATCAAGGGCTACCGGATGGATGTCTATCCCAGCCACCGCAGCTGCGGGGTGCCCGATTTTGTGGCGGCCAACACCAAAAAGAATGTCGAGCTGGCCAAGCTGGGCGCGGACGGCTGGAGCCTGAAGGAAGCCATGGTGCCGGGCTATCCCTTCCCGATGCCTGGCTCCGGCGTCGAGGCGATGCTGAACGCCAAGATGCGTTATCGCGGCGTGGGCGTCGACTACAAGAACGTCATCACCGCGGTGTCGCCGCGGCCGGGATCGGACGAGTGGATCAAGGCCGGCTCGGAGCAGACCGTGTTCATCCCCTCCGGCGTCAAAGGCAGCACCTTGCTCTCGAAACTGTCGCCGCTTGAATTTTTCGTCTACTTCGCGTTCAACAATCCGACCGCGCTGGCCGGGCAGGCGCTGGCGATTACCCAGTACCTGAACCAGGCCGAGAACGAGACCTTTTACTACTTTCCGGGCCAGCGGCGGGTGCGCCGCATGCCCTCGTATTCGCACGATTCGCCGCAGGTCGGCTTCGAGAATCAATACACGCTCGACGAACCGCAGGTGTTTAACGGCGCGCTCGACCGCTACGACTGGAAGCTGGTCGGCAAGAAGGAAGTCTACGTGCCTTACAACGCCTTCGGCGCCTACGACTTCCGTGCCAAGTTCGAGGATGTCGCTCTGCGCAACTTCATCGAGCCGGGGCACCGCCGCTACGAGTTGCACCGCGTCTGGGTGGTCGAAGCGACGGTCAAGGCCGGCATGCGCCACAGCGCGCCCAGGCGCACCTTTTACCTCGACGAGGACAGCTGGGCCTTGCTGCTGGCCGACGATTACGACGGCCAGGGCAAGCTGGCCAAGGTGCGCGAAGGCTTCCAGATTCCCGTGTACGAAACCGGCAGTTGCGATGTGATGGGCTTCGTGCAGCACAACCTCGCGGAAGGACGCTATGTCGTCGACAGTACGACCATCGGCGCCGGCAAGGATATCCAGTGGGTGACGGAACCGAATGGGCCGCGCTACAAGGCCAGCTTCTACACGTCCGACAATCTGCGCGCCATCAGCGAACGTTGATACGGCCTTCCTTCCCACTCCCGCCATCCGCCAGGACACGCTTCCATGAAGACACTGCACACGCCGCTCCAGATCGCCATCGCCGCCCTGGCCGGGCATGCCGCCCTTGCCGGCGCCGCCACGTTCGGCAGCGAGGACATCGTCGCCAGCATCAATTCCACCGTTTCCGCCGGTACCGGGATACGCACAGGCAATCCTTCCTGCAGCCTGATCACGGCCGGCGCCGGCGGCGCCGGCGCCCCGGCAGGCTGCCTGGCGCCGACGTCCGCGCTGGGCGACCAGGGCGACCTGAACTACGCCAGGGGCGACCGCTTCACCACCTACCTCAAAGGGGTCCATGAGCTGCTGGTGAAAGTGCCCAGCGCCGAGATCAGCTGGATGACCCGGATTGGCTGGACCAAGGATTTTTCGGCCACGCACACCACCGGCTTTACCGGCGCCACCTCGCCGGGCGAGCCGCAGGTCAGCGGCGGCCTGGCCGAACCGGCCCGCAAGGACCTCGCGTTCAAGGCGCGCCTGTACGATTTCTGGGTCAGCAAGACCTTCGACATCGGCGAGCAGCGCGCCCGCATCCGGGTCGGCAACCAGGTCATCAGCTGGGGCGAAAGCCTGTTCCTGCCGGGCGGCATCAACAACATCAACGCGATCGACATCATGAAGTTGTCGCAGCCCGGCACCCAGCTCAAGGAAGCGATTTTGCCGGCGCCGATGGCCAGCTTCGCAACGGGCCTGGGCGGCGGCCTGAATCTGGAAGCCTTCGTCCAGGCCCGCTGGAACGGCAACTATTTTCCGCCCACCGGCAGTTACTGGTCCAATGCCAACGGGCTGGGCAAGGGCGACACGGCCTACGGCTTGAGCACGGACCGCGCCCGCAACGGCGGGCAGTGGGGCGCCTCGCTGCGCTACCAGCCCGACGGCACCAAGCTCAACCTCGGCTTCTACGCGATGAACTACCACGACAAGTCGCCCGGATTCAGCACCAATATCCGCAACACCGGCGCGGTGGGCTGGGCCTTTGCGGAAGACCGCAAGCTGTACGCCGTGAGCGCCAATTTCCCGGTCGGCGACTGGGCGATCGGCGGCGAAGTGTCGGTGCGGCCGCGCGATGCGGTATCGCTCAACAGCGCCGCCACGGGATGCGCTTCGCAAAACGGCAATTGCTGGGTCGACAGCCGCAAGATCCAGAGCGCGCTGACCGGCCTGTACTCGGCCACGCCGAGCAACGCCAGGGGCTTGCTCGATTTCCTCAGGGCCGATACCGCGACCCTGATGATCGAGGCGGTGCTGGTGCGCTATCCCCGCCTGCAGCAATACTACGGCGACGATCCGATTTCGGCCGGCGGCTGGGGCTGGGGCCAGCAGAGCGACCCGACCGCCGCCCCGACCCCGATGGGGACCCGCAGCTCCTACGGCTACAACCTTGACGCCAGCTGGGTATATGACGGAACATTGCTTCCCGGGTGGCAAGTGGTGCCGGAGCTATACTTCTTCCATGCGGTAAAAGGGCGCACGCCGAATGGGGCCGGGCAGTTCATGCAGGGCGCCAAATCGGCCAACCTGACGGTGTCGTTCATCCAGAACCCGGCCAATTGGCAGTTCGCGGTCAACTACGCCAAGTTCTGGGGCGGCGACACGGTGTTCGACCAGACTTACCGCGACCGCAGCTTCCTCGGCTTTAACCTGTCGCGCAATTTCTAGCGGCCCCGGGGCGCCGCCTCGTGCCAGCCAACCAGACATGGGAAGATACTGAGCAATGAATAGCGTGAATGAGGCCGTCCTGCCGCAGGTGGCGGCGCCGGCTAAGGTATCGACCGAATTGCGCCGCGGCTCCCTGGGCGTGGGCTTGATCGTCTTGCTGGTCGTGTCGGCGGCAAGTCCGCTCAGCGTGGTCGCCGGCGGCTTCCCGATCGGGATCATGCTGGGCAATGGCGCCGGCACCCCGGCCCTGGTGCTGCTGGCCTTGTCGGTATTGCTCGCGTTTGCCGCCGGCTACACCGCGATGGCGGCCGAGGTCACCAATGCCGGCGGCTTCTATGCGCTGATCGCGCGCGGTCTGGGCGGCTATGCCGGCGGCGCCGCGGCGTTTGTCGCCATCGCCGGCTACAACTGCCTGCAGTTTGCCCTGTATGGCATGTTCGGGGCGGTGGCCTCCGATGCCGTGCGGGCCGAATTCGGCCTGCATCTGCCCTGGTGGGCCTGCGCCTTCATGGCCATGGGGAGCGTCGCGGTGTTCGGTTACCGCTGCATCGATCTGTCGGCCAAGGTGCTGGCCGTGTTCGTCGTGACCGAGTATGCGGCGGTGCTGTTTCTCGATATCGCAATCCTGCGCAGCGGCGGCGACAGCGGCATTTCGCTGGTATCGTTCACGCCGCGGGTGGTCCTGGGAGGCAATCCCGTGATCGGGCTGCTATTCTGTTTTGCCGCCTTCATCGGCTTCGAAGCGACCACGATTTACGGCGAGGAGGCGAAAAATCCGCGCACCAGCATTCCGCTCGCCACCTATGTCTCGGTACTCCTGATCGGCACCTTTTACGCCTTGTCGCTGTGGTGCATGGTGCTCGGCGCGGGCCCGGACAAGGTGGCCGCCGCGGTCGGCGCGCTGGCCGATCCGACCATGTTCCTGTATACCCTGTCGGACCGCTACGTGGGGTCCATCCTCACCTCGATCCTGCGCGGCCTGTTCATCGTCAGCGTCTACGCGGGACTGCTTGCCTTCCACAATTCCACGGCGCGCTATTTCTATGCGATGGGACGCGAACGGCTGCTGCACGGGCGCCTGGGGCACACCCATTGCGATCATCAAAGTCCGCACATCGGCTCGCTGCTGCAAAGCGGCTTGTGCGCTGGCGTGGTGCTGGTCTTCGCGCTCGCCGGCGCCGATCCGGTCATGACCTTGTTCGCCTGGCTGTCGAACCTGGCGACCTTGTGCATTTTGCTGCTGATGGCGATGACCAGCGTGTCGGTGGCGGTCTACTTCCGGCGCAAGCGTGCGCGCCCGACAAGCCCATTGCGCACCCTGGTCCTGCCGCTGGTCGCCGGCGCCGTGCTGGCCGCCGTGCTGGTGCTGGCGGTGATGAATTTCCATGTGCTCACCGGCGCCAGCGGCTTGACGCCTTATCTGCTGGTCGGCGTGCTACCGCTGGCCGTACTGGCCGGCCTGTGGGCGGCGCAACGCTTGCGCCGCACCGAGCCGGCGCGCTTTTCCCGCCTCGGACTCGAGGACAGGGCCTGAGGCTCAGGCACCGCGCGCGGCCTGGTGGGCCGGCAGCAGCGCGCCGACGCGGGCCGCCGCTTCGGCCACCAGGCGGCCCAGAAAGTCTTCGTTGTACAAACAAAAGCGGCTCTGGTTGAACACCAGCGTCATGCTGCCGGCGATGGTGCCGTCGCGGTAGAGCACCGGGGCGGCCACGCCATTGATGCCGGGATCGAGTTCGCCATGCGAGACCCAATAGCCTTGCCGCTTGATGGCCTGCATGTAGCCATTGAAGGATTCCCAGTCGGGCCCGATGGCGAGCACGTCCGCCTCGCCCTGGTGGGTCTTCCATAAGCGTTTCAGGCGCGCCAGCTTCAGGTGGGCGAGGATGACCTTCGAGCTGGCGCTGCGAAAGGTCGGCACCGCCTTGCCGCGGCTGTAGGTGAGGGCCAGTTCGCGATCGTCGCCTTCCTGGTGGATGTTGATGATCTGGCTGTCGTAGATGGTCGCGAGCAGGCCGATGCCGCCGGTGCCGGCCACCAGTTCGGCCAGGATGTCGCGGCCGATGTTTAGCAAGGGATCCGTCTCGCGGATCTGATAGTCGAGCTGGATGATGCGCGGTCCCAAACCGTAATAGCCCATGTTGCTCACTAAAAGTCCGGCCTGCATCAACTCCTTGATGTAGCGGTAGCAGGTGGTCCTGGCCAGTTGCAATTCATCGGCGATGGCGTCGGCGGTGAGGTCGGTGTGCTCTTTCGAAAACAGGTCGAGGATGGACAGCATCCGGGTCAGGCTGGACATGGGCGGGCAGGCGGGAGCGCAAAACCGCAAGTATCCGGCATCCGGCCAGTTCTGAACAGTCCGACCGCGCGTCGTTGCGAAAGTCCCACATTGCGGGACTGCAATTATTCGGGGGGGATGTCGGCGTTTCCCTATGTGAAGGCAGATTCTTGCCGCTTCCTTGATGCAGACTGTTGCGCATTCCATCGATTTCCCGCACAGATTTGCGTTGACAGTCCCACATTGCGGGATTAAGATTTTCCACATGAGCCCACCTATCGCCCCCCCGCTGCCAAACGGCGCCTCCACACTGCTTCGCGCCTTCGCCATGGCCGGCGTCGAAGTCTGTTTCGCCAATCCCGGCACCACCGAAATGCCGCTGGTCGCCGCGCTGGACGACGAAGGCTTGGGCATGCGCGCGATCCTCGGCTTGTTCGAGGGAGTCTGCACCGGCGCGGCCGACGGCTACGGCCGGATGCTGGGCAAGCCGGCGGCCACGCTGCTCCACCTGGGGCCCGGCCTGGCCAATGGACTGGCCAATCTGCACAACGCGCGGCGCGCGCGCACGCCGATCGTCAACATCGTTGGCGACCATGCGAGCTGGCACCTGAAGTACGACGCGCCGCTGACCTCGGACATCGAGTCGCTGGCGCGGCCGGTGTCGGGCTGGTACCGCGCCGTCGCCGCGGCGGCCGACCTGCATGGGGATGCGCTGGAAGCCATCGAAGCGGCCTGTTGTTCGCCCGGCCAGGTGTCGACGCTGGTGGTGCCGATCGACTTCCAGCAGCTGCCGGCGCCGCAACAGCGCGCGCGTGCTGGAAGGGCGCGCGCCGAACCGGCCTATCGCGCCCAGGCGGTCGCCGCCTGCGCCACCCTGCTGCGCGCATCGAAAGCCGTGATCCTGCTCGGCGCCGCGGCGCTGTCCGCGCGCGGCCAGCTGGCAGCCGGACGGATCTCGGCGGCCACCGGGGCGCGCCTGTTCAGCGAGACTTTCCCGGCCCGCAGCGAACGCGGTGGCGGCCTGCCCGATATCGACCGCCTGCCGTACTTTCCCGAAGCGGCCATCGACGCGCTGGCCGGCGCACCCGTCATCCTGGCCGGCGCCATCGCCCCGGTGGCCTACTTCGGCTATGAAGGTCTGCCCAGCGAACTGGCGCCGCCCAGCGCCTTGACCACCCTGGCCCTGCCTGGCGAAGCGGCCGATCTGGCGCTCGAGGCGCTGGCCGAGCTGCTTGGCGCGCCGCCCAGCGGCGCCGGCGTGCCCACCGCCGCCTACGCGCTCGACGATGGCGCTCTCACGCCGCAGGCGGTCGGGCGCACGCTCGCCGATGCACTGCCGGAGAACGCCATCGTCTCCATCGAAGGCGGCACCTGCGGCTACCCCTTCGTGACCGCTTCGGCGGCCGCGCGCCGCCACACCTTGCTGACCAATACCGGCGGCGCCATCGGCCAGGGCTTGCCGGTCGCGCTCGGTGCCGCGCTCGCCTGTCCCGAACGCCGCACCTTCGCCTTGCAGTCCGACGGCAGCGCGCAATACACGATCCAGGCCTTGTGGACGATGGCGCGCGAACGCCTGCCGGTGGTCATGCTGATCGCCTCGAACAAGCGCTACGGCATCCTGCAAACCGAACTGAAGCGAATCGGCCTGGAGCAAGCGGGACCGCAGGCGCGCCGCTTGACCGTGCTCGACGATCCCGGTTTCGACTGGCTGGCGCTGGCCGCCGGCTATGGCGTCGCCGCCCAACAAGCGCACACCGTGCACCAGTTGCGCGATGCGCTGGCCTATGCGGCCGGCCTGGACGACCGGCCGTATCTCATCGAGATGTGCTTACCCTGATTATTTGCCACGATAGAAACCCTCACTATGAACCTCGAATTGAACGGAAAAGTCGCCTTCGTCACCGGCGGCAGCATGGGTATCGGCAAGGCCATCGCGCTGGAACTGGCGCGCGAAGGCGCCGACGTGGCCATCGCGGCGCGCCGCATGCCGCAACTGGAAGCGGCGGCGCAGGAAATCCGGGCCGCGCTGGGCGGCGCGGGCGGACGCATCCTGCCGGTCGTGGCCGATACCACCGACATGGCCTCGGTCGAAGCGGCGATGGCCGAGACGGTCGCCCGCTTCGGCGGCCTGGACATTCTGGTCAACGGCGCCGCCCATCCCGGCGGGCTGGTCCGCTCCGACCTGGCCGAGGCCGATCCGCAAGGGCTGCTGCAGGATATCGACATCAAGGTGGTCGGCTATTTTCGGTGCTGCAAGGCCGCCGCGCCGTATATGCAACGCCGGCCATGGGGCCGCATCATCAACATCGGCGGCCTCACCGGGCGCGGCAGCAAGCAGCTCTCGGGGATGCGCAACCTGGCCATTGTGCACATGACCAAGACCTTGTCGGACCAGCTCGGCCCCGACGGCATCACGGTCAACGTGATCCATCCCGGCGTGGTGGAAACGCCGCACATCCACGAGCTGTACGCGAAAGAGGCGGCCAGGCAGGGCATCAGCGCCGCCGAGGTGGAGGCGAACTACGCCAAGGCGACGCCGATACGGCGCGTGCTGCAGGTCGAGGAAATGGGCTGGATCGCCGCCTTCCTGGCCTCGCCCCGCGCCGCCTGCATCACCGGCGAATCGCTTGGCTGCGATGGCGGCCTGACGCGCGGCATCTTCCTCTAAGCGGAAAGGAGTTCACTTTGTCTACCATACTTGTCGGCACCGCCGGCCAGGGCATCTTGCGCAGCAACGACGATGGCGCCAGCTGGCATCGCCTGGGTCTTTCCGAGGCCATCGAATTCGATGGCGTGGTGCGCGCGCTGGCCGTCGACCCGCGGCGCCCGCAGCGCATCTACGCCGGCGCCGATTGCGGCTTGTGCATCAGCGACGATGGCGGTGCCCACTGGCGCCGTGCCGACGGTCCCATCGACGGCATGACCGTCTGGTCGATCGCCATCGATCCCACCGACCCGGCAGTGCTGTACGCGGGCACCGGCGCGCCCTCGCGCGCGGCGCTCTTCAAGTCCGACGACGCCGGCCTGAGCTGGCGCCGCTTGCCGCCCGAGCTTCCCGAATTTTGTTCCGGTGTCAATCGGCCGCGCCTGTTGACGATCTGCGTCGATCCCGACGACAGCGCCCAGGTGTGGTTCGGCGTGGAAGAGGGCGGCGTCTGGCGCAGCGGCGATGGCGGCCAGGCCTGGACGCGCGTCGATACGCCCCAGGGCGCGATTCGCAACTCGGACATCCACGCGGTGGCCATCCTGCCGCGCAGCGCGCAGCACGACAAGACCACCTTGGTGCTGACCGTCAATGCAATCTACCGCAGCACGGACGATGGCCACAGCTGGAGCGGCAAGCTGTCGAAAGACCGCTTCGACGGCCTGTACTACACGCGCACGGTGCTGCCCCTGCCCGGCGGCGATCTGCTGCTGGCCGTCGGCGACGGCACGCCGGGCCGGCGCTCGCGCCTGTACCGTTCGGGCGACCGCGCCGGGCACTGGACGCCGTGCGAGCTCGCCAGCGCACCCAATTCGACCTTCTGGGCCCTGGGCGCGCATGCGGCCGATCCCCAACTGGTCTACGCGGGCACCAAATATGGCGACCTGTTCGACTCGGCCGACGGCGGCGCCACCTGGCGCAAGCAGTGGCGCTCCTTCAGCGAAATCACGGCGCTGGCCTGGACCCCTTTCACGGCGCCCTTGACGGCCCACGCCCAGTCCATCGATTGACAGGAACGACCATGAACGACTCCCCCCTGCCGGTACCGCGCATCAAGCGAACCCACCTGTCTTTGTACGTGCGCGATCCGGACCGCTCGGGCCGCTGGTGCACTGAGGTGCTGGGCATGACCGAAGCGGCGCGCGGCCCGAAATGGGTATTCATGTCCTTCGGCCAGAAACACCACGACATTGCCCTGATCCGCGCCGAGACCGACGCCGAACTGGGCACCATCGGCTTGCAGCACTATGGCCTGGAAATCGATGGCGACCTGAATGAATTGCGTCGGCTGTATGGCATGCTGCTGCGCCGCGCTATTCCGATCGTCAAGATATCGGATCACAAGGTCGGCATCGGGGTCTACTTCAACGACCCCGACGGCAATCGCTTCGAGTTCTTTTGCGAGACGGCGGCCACCGACGAGGAGGGCAGGCGCTTGATCAAGGCGCATCACGCGCCGAGCGATCCCGTCCTGCTCGAGCCCCTGTACGACTGAGCCGGCCGCACCATTTTCTCCCCCCACCTTTTTTTGAACCGAGAGTCCGCCATGAGCAAACCTGCCAATTTCGACGTCTATCACATCCGCAAATGGTATACCCAGATCGACGACACCCTGGCCAACGAGAGCGGCCGCCTGGCCGATGGCGCGCCGCTGCGCAAGGTCGTCATCGCGGCGGCCATTGTCAATCCGTATGCCGGGCAATACAGCGAGTCGCTCGAGCTGATCGTGCGCAATTCGCCCGCGCTCGGCGAGGAATTCGGCCGCCGCATCCGCGCCGTGATGGGCAGCGATACGCTCGAGAGCTATGGCAAGGGCTGCCTGGTCGGCAGCGCCGGCGAATACGAGCACGGCAATGCCTTCCTGACCAGCATCTTCGCCGATCCGGTGCGCGTGGCCATCGGTGGCGGCAAGTCCTGGGTGCCCTCGACCGGCAAGCGCGGCGGCCCCGGCACCGTGCTGGACATTCCGCTGGCGCACAAGGACGAGTTGTATGTGCGCTCGCACTACGACACCATCACGGCCCTGTTCGCCGATGCGCCCAATGCCGACGAAGTGGTGATCGCCTTCGCCTTCGCCAGCCGCGGCCGGCTGCACGCGCGCCTGGGCGGCATCCAGGCCGGCGCGCTCGGCGCCAACGCCTGAGCCGGAGCGTCGATATGACCGTGGCGAGCGCGCGCGAAGGCTGGGTCGACAGCGACAATCTGGCGCTGCGCTACCTGGAGTGGGGGCCGGCCGAGGGACCGCTGCTCATCATGTTGCACGGCTTGCGCAGCTACGCTCACACCTGGGAAGCGGCGGCGCTTGCGCTGGCGCCGCCCTGGCGCGTGGTCGCGCTGGACCAGCGCGGACGTGGCGAGAGCGACTGGGACCGCCAGCACAATTACTATGCCGAGGCCTACGTGCGCGACCTCGAGGCGCTGGTGCGCCAGCTGGGCGCGCAGCGCTTCGTCCTGCTCGGCCATTCGATGGGCGGCGCCAATGCTTTCCTCTACGCGGCGCGCCATCCGGAACAGCTGCGCGCCCTGGCGATTGAGGATATGGGGCCGGGCGCCTCCGCCGGCTCCGAGGGCGCCGCGCGCATCAAGCGCGAGCTGCTGGAAACTCCCGCGCAGTTCGCCTCTTGGGACGCTGCCGCCGCGTTCTGGCGGCGCCAGCGGCCGCGGATGCCGGAGGCGGCCTTGCGATCGCGTCTGCAATACTCGCTCAAGGAATACGCGGGCGGCGTGGTGTGGAAACACGACGCCGCCGGAATCGCCGCGGCGCGCCTGAACGCCACGCCCGCGCAACTGGTCGACCTGTGGCCCTGCGTGGACGCGCTGCGCATGCCGACGCTAGTGCTGCGCGGTGCGAACTCGGATTTCCTGTCGGCCGATACGGCGCGCCAGATGGCGGCGCGCAATCCCTGCCTGCGCTGCATGGACATCCCCGATGCAAGCCACTACGTGCATGACGATAATTTCCCGTCCTTCATCGATGCCCTGCAGGCCTTCCTGCGGGAATTGCCGCCATGAGCGCCGCGCCAGCCGAGCGGACCGCGGTCGCGATCGTCGGCGCCGGGCCGAACGGCGTCACCCTGGCCAATCTGCTGGGCCATTACGGGATCGCCACGGTGCTGATCGAGCGCTCCAGGGAGGTGCTGCCCTATCCGCGCGCGGTCGGCATGGACGACGAAGCGCTGCGTGTTTTTCAGAGCGTGGGCCTGGCGGGCGCGATCCTGGACGATGTCGTGCAAAATGTGCCGATGCGTATGTTCGACGCCCGGGGACGCTGCTTTGCCGATATCCGGCCGGCGACCAGGGAGTTCGGCTGGTGGCGGCGCAACATCTTCATGCAGCAGCTGGCCGAGCGCACCTTGCGGCACGGTTTGACGCGCTATCCGCACGTGCAGCTGCGCTTGGGCGAAGCGCTGGTGGGACTCGAACAGGATGGACACGGCGTCACTTTGCACCTCGAGCGCGATGACGGCAGCAGCCATGCGTTGCGGGCCGACTATTGCATCGGCGCCGATGGCGGGCGCAGCGCCGTGCGCGCGCTGCTGTCGATCGCCCTGGTGGGCAAGACCTTGCCGCGCAAATGGGTGGTCGTCGACGTGCGCAACGCCGCGCTCGAGGCGCCCTACACGGCGCTGAACTGCGATCCGCGGCGCCCGAACGTCTGCATCTATTTGCCGTTCAATTACCGGCGCTGGGAATTCATGCTGTTCGACCATGAGGACGCCGAGGCGATGGTGCAGCCCGAGGCCTTGCGCCGCCTGATCGCGCCCTATGTGCGCGATCCTGATGCCGTCGAGATCGTCAGCGCGCGCAGCTATGTCCACCATTCGCGGGTGGCGCAACGCTTCGTGGACGGTCGCGTCGCCCTGATCGGCGACGCGGCCCACCTGAGCCAGCCGTGGATCGGGCAGGGGCTGAACCTGGGCTTGCGCGATGCCGGCAACCTGGCGTGGAAGCTGGCCGGCATCGTGCGCGGCCAGTTGCATCCGGCCGTGCTCGCTTCTTACGATAGCGAACGGCGCGGCCACGCCCAGGCCATGATCGATCTGGCCGACACCTTCGGCGCGCTGCTGATGCCGACCAGCCGCGCCAGGGCCTGGCTGCGCGACCGCTTCTTCCGCGCGGCGCGCTTGCTGCCGGGCGCCCGGGACTACGTGCTGCAGATGCGCTTCAAGCCGATGCCGGTATATCGGGAAGGCGTCGTGCTGCCCGCGGCCGCGCGCCCCATGGTCGGGCGCATGTTCATCCAGCCCGATGTCGAAGATGCCAGCGGACAGCGGCGCAAGCTCGACGATGTACTCGGATCCTGGTTCGCGATTCTGGGCTGGCAGGTCGATCCCCAGCAAGGCTTGAGCGAGGCCGACCGGGCATTCTGGCATGCCCTCGGCGCGCGTTTCGTGCACGCCTCGCGCTCGCGCAGCGGCCCGTCGGGCCAGGCGCGGGTCGGTTCCGGGCACGGCAGCGTGTGCGTCGAGGATGTCGACAACCAGCTGGCGCCGTGGTTCGATGCCCATCCGGGATCGATCGTGGTGCTGCGTCCGGATCGTTACATCGCGGCCCAGGCCGCGCACGACGGCCTGGCCCGGATCACCGAGAATTTTCGCCACTTTGCCGCCCCTACCGAGGACACATCATGTATATCGAACAAAGAACTTACACCCTCACACCTGGCGGCGTCGCCGAGTATCTGAGCGCCTACGCGGAGTGCGGCCGGGCGGTGCAGGAGCAGCACCTGGGCGCCGCGCTGGGCTGTTTCACGCGCGAGGTCGGCGAACTGAACCAGCTGATCTATCTGTGGGGCTTCGCTTCGCTCGACGAGCGCGCCCGGCGCCGCGAGGCACTGCTGGCCGATCTCGACTTCAAGGTATTTCGCGGCAGGGTGCGCCATCTGCTGGTCAAGCAGGAAAACACCCTCTTGAAGCGCGTCGCTGACGAGAAAGGCAGGGCATGAACGCCGCCTACGCGCCGCTGGCACTGTACATCGATGGCGCTTTCATCGGGGCCGACCAGCGGCACACCCAGCCGGTATCCGATCCGGCAAGCGGCGAGCTGCTCGGCGCCTTGCCGCATGCGCGTACCGACGATCTCGACCGCGCCTTGCTGGCGGCACAGCGCGCCTTCGCGCAGTGGCGCCTGGTCTCTCCGCTGGAGCGCTCCGCGATCCTGCGGCGCGCGGCGGCGCTCACCCGCGAGCGCGCCGAACAGATTGGCTTGCAGATCACCCTGGACCAGGGCAAGCCGCTGGTCCAGGCCATCGCCGAAGTGAACGCCAGTGCGGAAGTGGCCGAATGGCATGCCGAGGAAGGGCGCCGCATCTATGGCCGCGTGGTGCCGGCGCGCACGCCGCAAGTGCGGCAGATGGTGCTGCGCGAGCCGATCGGGGTCTGCGCCGCCTTTTCGCCGTGGAATTTTCCCTTCAACCAGGCGATGCGCAAGGTGGCCGCGGCGCTTGCCAGCGGCTGCACCCTGATCCTGAAAGGGCCGGAGGAGTCGCCCGCCGCGGTGGTCGCGCTGGCCCGGCTGTTTCACGATGCCGGCCTGCCGCCGGGCTGCCTGAACATCGTCTGGGGCGTGCCGCAGGAGGTGTCGCTGCATCTGATTACCTCGCCCATCGTGCGCAAGATTTCCTTCACCGGCTCGGTCGCGGTCGGCAAGCAACTGGCCGCGCTCGCCGGCCAGCACATGAAGCGCATGACCATGGAACTTGGCGGGCATGCCCCGGTGATCGTGTGCCAGGACAGCGATGTCGAACGCGCCGCCGACCTGCTGGCGCCGTTCAAGTTCCGCAATGCCGGACAGGTGTGCATTTCACCGACCCGTTTCCTGGTGCAGAGCAGCGTCTACGAGCGCTTCGTGGCGCGCTTTCTGGACCGCACCCGCGAGATCCGGGTCGGGCCCGGCCTGGCCCCGGACACGACCATGGGTCCCCTGGCGCATGAGCGGCGGGTCGGCGAGATGCAAGCCTTTGTCGACGATGCGCGCGCGCGCGGCGCCGAGATTGCGTTCGGCGGTGCGCGCATCGGTGAGCGCGGCAGTTTCTTCGCGCCGACGGTGGTGCTCGCGCCGGACGCCAACAGCCGCCTGATGCGCGACGAGCCGTTCGGACCGATCGCCGGCATCGTCCGTTTCGACGAACTCGAGCAGGCAATCGCCCAGGCCAACAGCCTGCCGTTCGGGCTCGCTTCGTACGCGTTCACGGACTCGGCGCGCAGTGCCCACCTGATCGCCACCGGCCTGCAGGCCGGGATGGTCAACATCAATCACTTTGGCATGGGACCGGCCGAATTGCCCTTCGGCGGCGTGAAGGAAAGCGGCTTTGGCAGCGAAGGCGGCAGCGAATCCTTCGATGGTTACCTGGTCACCAAGCTCGTGACCCAGATGCATTGAATGATGTCACCCGGAGGTAATAGACCTATGCACTTGAACGATCCGACTCTCTTTCGGCAGCAAGCCTTCCTCGACGGCGTATGGTGCGACGCGGACGCGGGCCACAGCTGCTCCGTGAGCAACCCGGCCACCGGTGAGCTCATCGGCACGGTGCCGAACATGGGCGGGGCCGAAGCCCGGCGCGCGATCGCCGCCGCCGATGCCGCCTGGCCCGCCTGGAAGGCCAAAACGGCCAAGCAGCGCAGCGCCATTTTGCGGTCATGGTTTGAGCTGATGCTGGTCAATGCCGACGACCTGGCCATGTTGATGACCATCGAGCAGGGCAAGCCGCTGGCCGAAGCCAAGGGCGAAATCGGCTATGCCGCCGCGTTCATCGAATGGTTCGCCGAAGAGGCCAAGCGCGTCAACGGCGACGTGCTGGCCTCGCCCTGGGCGGACCGGCGCCTGCTCGTGATCCGGCAAGCGATCGGCGTGTGCGCCGCCATCACGCCATGGAATTTCCCCGCTGCGATGATCGCCCGCAAGGCCGGCCCGGCGCTGGCGGCGGGCTGCCCGATCGTCGTCAAGCCGGCCACGGCCACGCCATACTCGGCGCTGGCATTGGCCGTGCTGGCCGAGCGCGCCGGCGTACCGAGCGGCGTGTTCAGCGTCCTGACCGGATCGTCGCGGGCGATCGGCGCCGAACTGTGCGCCAATCCGACGGTGCGCAAATTGAGCTTTACCGGCTCCACGGAAGTGGGGCGCCTCTTGATGGAACAATGCGCACCGACGGTCAAGAAGCTGTCGCTCGAACTGGGCGGCAATGCGCCCTTCATCGTCTTCGACGACGCCGACCTCGACGCCGCGGTGGAGGGCGCGATCGCATCGAAGTACCGCAACGCGGGCCAGACTTGCGTGTGTGCGAACCGGCTGTATGTACAGAGCGGCATCTATGACGCCTTCGCCAGGAAATTGGTGGCCGCGGTCGAGACCTTGCGCGTGGGCAATGGCGTCGAGGCCGACGTTACCCAGGGCCCGCTGATCGACGCGGCCGCCGTCGGCAAGATGGAACAGCATATCGCCGACGCGCTGGCGCAGGGCGGGCGCATCCTGACCGGCGGCAAGCGCCACCGGCTCGGGCAGGGCTTCTTCGAGCCCACCGTCATCGCCGACGCCCATGCCGGCATGCTGGTCGCGCGCGAAGAGACCTTCGGCCCCCTGGCGCCGCTGTTTCGCTTCGAGACCGAAGAAGAAGTGATGGCGCTGGCCAACGACACCGAGTTCGGCCTGGCCAGCTATGTCTACGCGCGCGACATCGGCCGCATCTGGCGTGTCGCCGAGGGCTTGGAGAGCGGCATGGTCGGCGTCAATACCGGCCTGATGTCCAGCGAGGTCGCGCCCTTCGGCGGCGTCAAGCAATCCGGCTTGGGGCGGGAGGGCTCGAAGTACGGCATGGACGACTATTTGATCACGAAGTACCTGTGCATGGGCGGGCTGTAGCGCCGCTGCCTCAGCTTGGCGCAGATTTTCCTTCCAGAATCCGCGCTTGGTGCTAGTCTGGAGAGCACTCGCTGCTTAAACGAAATTTGCTGCTCAACCGCCATCGCGCTAAAGATGATGCTTGCCACCATAGATCGCTTCCGGGATGTACATTTGCATGCGGCTTCCATTTGCGAATGGAATCAGACCTACAATCAGATCACGCCGGGAGTCCTGCACAGTTCGCTGATGCAGATTTCGACCCAGAACCTGCACGTGTTTCGCGAGTACCTGAATCAGCGGGTGGTCCAGCGCGGGCAGGCGCCCAAGGTGAAATTATGCTTTGCCATTCCCACCGTCTTGCCGGGCGCGGCGCGTATCCAGGGCCGTAAAGTGCCCGACCACAGCGTCTTCATGCTGCAGCGCGGGGAGGAATTCGTGTTCCACATGCCGATGAATGCGGACATGCTGGCGCTCACTTTCGACTACGACGCCTTTGAAGGGGTATTGGCGGCGTCGATGCCCTCGGGCAGCCTGGAATCCTTGTTCAAACAGCCGGTCATTGAGGTGCCGGCCGATCGCCTGGCGGAGATTCGCCACCGCCTGCTGTCGCTGTTTTCGCACGCGGTGGCCAATCCGCATCTGCTCAGTACGCCGGCGGCGCAAAAGATGCTCGAGCATTCGATGGTCGCGGCCCTGATCGAGCTGATCAACGATCCCGGCTGCGACAAGCATCAGCGTCTGAGCAGTTCGACGCAAAGCTTTATTGTCGATAAATGTCACCAGATCGCCCTATCGAGTGGCGATATGCCGGTGACGGTGCTGGATTTGTGCGGCCGGCTGCGCACCAGCCCGCGGACCATTCAAAACAGTTTTCAGGCCGTCACCCAGACCACGCCAGTGGACTATCTGCGCTCGATCCGCTTGAATGCCGTACGCAGGCAGCTGTTGGCCACCAGCGCGATCGACCTCAATGTCGGGCAGGCGGCCGCCAACTGGGGTTTCTTCCACCTTAGCCACTTCGCCACGTGCTACAAGAGCCTGTTTGGCGAGTTGCCGTCGCAGACGCGGCGCGCGGTGGCCAGCATCCAATCCGCGCTGTCGGCTTGAAACCCGCGTGTCCGCTATTGCATGAACCAGCCGTGGCTGACGACCAGCGATTGGCCCGTCAGCGCGTTCGAATTGAAGCTGGCGAACAGCAGCGCCACGTCGGCCACGTCGCGCACGGTGGTGAATTCACCGTCGACGGTTTCCTTGAGCATGACTTTCTGGATCACCTCGGTCTCGCTGATGCCCAGCGCCTTGGCCTGCTCGGGAATCTGCTTTTCCACCAGCGGCGTGCGCACGAAGCCGGGGCAGATCACATTGGCGCGAATGCCATCCTTGCCGCCTTCCTTGGCCACCGTCTTGCACAGGCCGATCAACCCGTGCTTGGCCGTGACGTAGGCCGACTTGAGCACCGAGGCTTCCTTGGAGTGGACTGAGCCCATGTAGATAATGCTGCCGCCGTTGCCGGACGCCTTCATGTGCGGCACGCAAGCCTTGGTGGTCAGGAAGGCGCCGTCGAGGTGGATCGCCAGCATTTTCTTCCAATCGGCGAAGGGAAATTCTTCGACCGGATGGACGATCTGGATGCCGGCATTGCTGACCAGGACATCGACCCCGCCAAAGGCCGCGACCACCTCGGCCACCGCTGCATTGACCTGGTCTTCATCGGTCACGTCCATGGCCGCGGCCATGGCGCTGCCGCCGGCGGCGACGATCTCGTCGGCCACCAGCTGGGCCGCTTCCTTGTTCAGGTCGGCGATGGCCACCTTGCCGCCTTCGCGCGCGAACGTCATCGCGATTTCCTTGCCGATGCCGCTGGC
>CAMLHI010000003.1 GCA_946479705.1 uncultured Oxalobacteraceae bacterium | reverse complement strand
AGTCGAATGCCGCTTACTCGCTGGTTTCGACAGTCAAGTCCGAC
The DNA here is from genome assembly GCA_946479705.1 of uncultured Oxalobacteraceae bacterium. The sequence goes on along the minus strand of CAMLHI010000003.1, from coordinate 39,288 downwards.
GGGCTGCTAGCACGGAAACACTCCAAGCTGAACAAAATCGGCAGCGGGAGCGTACGCAGTTGGCTCGCCCCAAAACAGAATGGATGCTATATGCGCTCAAGCTTGAGCACGGGATGTATTACGTTGGCCGGGCGTACGACGTCCTTTGGCGTTACCGGGCCCACGTCGCCGGAATTGGCTCCAAGTGGACTAGCGAACATCGGCCGATCGATCTGATCGAAACTAGGCGAATTGAAGCGTCGCTTCAAGGCAAGCCAGATTTGGCCGAATCGAAACTGACCATTGAATACATGGCGCGACATGGATGGCAGAATGTGCGGGGCGGCGACTTCACCGCGCTTGACGATGCATACATCGAAAAGAAATTGATGGATAGCGGATTGATGCAGGTAATCGAGTCTATCAGGCTGAGGCAGGGTAAATCGATTGGGCGTTAGACGTTGCAGGGGCGGCGCCAATTGTATCGCCCAGGTCCTGCGCCACCTTGAATTGTGTAGCGTGGTAGGGCGGGATTAGAATCCAGCGGCCTTGAGGATTTCAAAAGCAGGGCAGGCCAGCCCACGGGAAATACGGAGCAAATTCAGCATTGTCAGATTCCGTTCGCCGCGCCCAATCCGCCCCATGCGACTCCGGTCGATGCAGGAACGATGAGACAGCTCCAATTGAAAGAGACCTCTCAACTTTCTCAAGGACCGAAAAGCCGCCCCTACGGCTAATAGCGTTGAGAGTCGTCCGGCTGTGCCAGATCGATATCCATTCTGCTATGGTCAGTTCTTCGCGCACAGTAGGCCACGCCATTTACGGCCCGATTTATAGTTTTGTAACTATTCCTATCCCTTCGATGAGCCAATCCGCATCTTCTGCAAGCAAAAAAGCGGTTCTGGTGCGCATTCCAACGCGCATGTACTCGGATCTTTTGAATCTCTTCTCTGCGGCCACGCTTCTTCAGCGAACGAGCGTTAGCGTTCCCAGCCTGATTGTGGACATCCTGGAAGAGGCTCTGCGCAAACGACCAATCCGGTAACGAGCGCAAAAGAAAATTGCCATGCTTAGTTGGCAGGATGAGTTTGAGCCGCACAACTTAATTTCTGCGACAGCAGTGCTTGACAGTGTGTGTACGGCACGGCGTCAAGTGGGGAGCTGTGACAAGCAGCGTCGGGGGCCGCGCCTGCAACACAATCAAAGTTGTTTCGCCAGCGAACGATAAGCGGCGCACGCTGACGTCATACCGTCGGCCGGATCGTGGCGCGTCAGCGCTTGCCGTCCGGGGCCGCTTTCTGCGAAACCACCGCGGGCACGACAAGATTACCGGGCTTATACGGACCGCGCGGAGGCGGCGCCACCTCCGGATGGTCTTTCCAGTACTGCGCGACCTGTTTCTCCATCTCCCCTTGTCCCACGTTCCCTGGCCAAGTGGCGCCTGCGGCGGCCGCGTCGAAGAAGATGCTGCCAATGGCCGGCAGCGTGCTGACGATATTGGTCACACTGTTGGCCGCGTCGTTTGGCAGCGTGGTCATGAACGGCTTGTGCAGCTGTGTGTACACCTGCTCGCCAACCGCATCACCTTGCGCCTTGTACGGCGTGGTGTGCTGGTACGCAGGCACCTCCGGCACCGGACCTGCCGGCATGGCGGGCGCCGCCGGCGCGGGCGGATCGGCCGGCGTAACGCCGGTATGCACGCGCGCCCCCATCTGCTTGATATTTGCATCATCGCCCTGGTAGCGCGCGCGCGCTTCGACCTCGCCGTGGACGTGCATGCGATCATAGGCCCCGCGCACCGCCATGTCGTTCACTGGCGCCGGCTCGCCATCGGCATAGCTGGTGTTTGGCTTGAGCTGGAAGTTGGCGAAGTAGCCCTCCTGTCGGATGCGCGCCGCTTCGGGCGAGCCGTGCGCACCTTCGTTGAGCTCGAGAATCGTCGCGACCGGCGTGCTGCGGTCCGCGCCATGGCTGGTACTGATCTCGACCCCGTGGGTGTGCGCGTACGACAGCGTCTCGGCATGTTTGAGGGCCTCGGCGTATCTTGCCTCCTTTTGCTTGGCCACGCTGAGCGCGCGCGTGAAGTTGGCGCTTGTCTCGTCGCTAAGTCCGGTCCCGGTCGCATTCGTGCTGCTCGTGCCGATCCTGTGATTTAACGCGCCATCCGCACTCACCATGGTGGCCAAGTCCTCGGCGATCGCTTGATCGTACTTTTCGTCCCAGCGGTCGACCTTGGAGCGGGCCCACGCGAATGCCACACCAGCATTGTTCGTAAGCACTTTGGCCCCCATCCCGGCAGCGATATTGCGCGCCACATTCTCGTCCACACCGGTGGCCTGCATGAGCGCCTTGGTGACGCGATCGTGCGCGGCAAGGGTCTGACTGACCCGCTTGGACGCGGCGCTGTCAACGGTATTGCTGTTTCCCTGGTTTTCCTGGCGCGAGCGCAGAAAGGCCAGTCGCTCCATCCCGGCCGCAACCGCGCCCTCGCTGGCGGTTTTCGCTTGGCCGCTGGCGGCGCTGACGGCACGCTCGGCCGACTCAACGTCGCTGTGCGTGACGGCTGTCTTGGTGGTCCACTGGTTCAGCGATTTGTGGCCCAGGATGCTGATCGCGGGCAGAGCCGCCCCGGCCACTTGGCTGGTTGTGGTGTTGCCACTGATCGGGTCTTGGCGGCTGGCGTACATGGGCGAGGTTTGCGTCGGGCTGGCCTGCTGCTGGCCGAGCGAAATCGCACCGGCGCTGTAATTGCCTTCGGCCGCGGCGGCGGAATTGCCATTGATCGACGCTTGCAGCTGGGCGATACCACCCACCATGGAGCTGCCCAGGTTTTCCATGCGCTTAAGCGCGGCCCACGCCAGCATCGGGATGCCCATGGTCAGATAGCCGACCACGGCCTGGCCGGACAGAGCGGTTCCCTTGAGCGCGTCCATGGTCGACAAGGTCAAGCCATAGGTCTGGTCCTGCAGCAGCGCGGCGGCGGCCAGGTCGTACTGCTGGTAGACCACCGCCATGTAGTTCAGCACCGCGTAGAGAGGCGGCCACAGCTGGATCCAAATCAGGATCGAGGCGTAGTTGCGCAGCGCAGCCACGGTCTGCTGGCCGTTGGTGAGGAGCATGAGCAGGATTACGAAGGGAAACAGCGCATAGGACAGCGCCTCGATGACGCTGCGCACCATCGGCAAGGCTTGCTCGGCGAGCTTGGCGTTGTTGAGCCAAGCGGCGTTCGTTTCCTGCAGCGCGCTGGCCTGGGCGCGCCCAACCGTGATGGCAGCGTTGTCATCGGTGACAATCCCGGCCATCATGGCTCGCTCCCGCATGGCGTTGATCAGGGCACTTTGCACGACAATCTGGCGCGCGTTGGTCGAGGCGTCGACGATGCGCAAGCTCACCGCCGCCGTCACCAGCTCGGCGTCGGTGCGCTCGCGCGCCTCGGCGAGCGTCATGAGCGGGTGGGCGATGGCGGCGAGCTGGTCGAATGCGCGATCGGCGTTGGCGGCCATCTGTTCGCCCAGCTTGGCGTAGACGTCGGGGCAGGGCCTCACGTCCACGCCGTGGTCGCTGGTCAGGCTGGAGAAGCGGGCCGGATTGGTGTCGCCATAATCGGCCCACAGATCCTTGGAAAACTCCAGCCTGGTTGCCGACAGGTGGCCGGAAGCGACGTCGGGCATGACGCAATCATTGAGAAAGCGGATCAGGTTAGTACGAAAAACTGGATCGCGAAACACCGCATCCTGGGTCTGCGCCACCAGGCGGCTGCCGAACACCAAACCGTTGCGCTGGTAGGTCAGCGCCTGCGGCAGCGCCCCCCTGCCTTGCGGTATGAGCTGGAACGCCGTCTCGAACAGCTGGGTCAAGGTGTTGCCCACGGCGCTGGTGGCACCGGCCAGCACCGCCAGGCCGAGCGGAATGTTGTCGATCGCCTGGGGCGCCTCCACGCCCGACTTGTCGGTGACGAGTACGGTGGTGCGCGGTACGAACAGCACGCTCATCACCAACGTTGCCGAGGCCAGCCACTTCCACCCTTCGAGCTTTTGCGGGGTGATCGCGTAGGCCAGCGCGGCCGCCCCGAAGCCGAAGTACAGCGTCAGGGCCAGCGCGCTGCGGTAATCCTGCGCACCGCTGATGGCGGCGATGGCGTTGAAAATGCCAGCCAGACTGGCATTGTTCTGGTAAGTGAAAATTTCCCACATGGCGTCGGCTGCCCTATCAATGAAAGCGTGCGGCGCGGCCCAGCAGGTCGACTACCTGCATCGGGCTGGCGTTGTGCATGGTGCGCTCGAGCCGCATGATGTTCTGGGTCAGCAGATCGATGCTGCCGATCTTTTGGTACTGGGAGGTGCGCTCGGTGGCCAGTAGCTGCAGTTGGGCGCGCAGCGCGGTGGCCATCTCGCGTACCTGATCGGTCTGCTCCGGGTCCAGGCGGGCGTTTTTTCCAAGCAGCTGCATTCCCGTGAATATCGAATTGCTGAGGAAATGGTAGGCATAGTCGGCCGCGATCACTTCGCTATACATATCGATCAGGGAATTGGCGTTGTCCGGGCCGGCGCTCTGGGTGGCCACCGAGAGCATCTTGTAGACCGGCTCCGCCGTCATGTTGACGAACCGAACCTCGGGGCTGTCGGTGGAAAAGCCGGTACGCGTTTCCAGCTTGTCGGAAATGCTGGTGAGCATGTCGCGCACGCGCGCCACGAAGGACTTGACCGTGACCTGCTGGCCTTCGACCTCCATGCAGGTGTCGAAATCGCCATTTTTACATCTGAGCATCAACACCTTGATATCGCCGCCCGAGCTGAGGGCAGCGTCGGCTTCACCATACAGCAGGGTCTTGACGTTGGTGATGGTCGGCATGATCAGGTGCAGATCGCCGGGACGCTCTGGGTAGTAGATGCGAGTGCCGACGATGCTCATGATCAGCTCGCGTTCGGCGTTGTCGAGGTTGGGGGCGCGGCGCAGGGATTCCCAAATCAGATTGCCGGTGAAGGGCGCGGAATTGCGCACTGTGGGGTCGGCGCTAGTGTTGGCCTGGTCGAGAATGCTGGCCTGGTTGGTCCGGCACATCCTTTCGGCGTCGGCCGGATCCGATGCGCCGAACGTCATAGCCAGCGAACGGCATGCGCTGGTGGTGGAAAAGCCGGTCTTGGCCACGGCCGTTCCCACCATCGCGCTGGCGATCTCGCAACTATTCTTGCCGTTGAGGGACTTGAGAAAGTCCAGGCCGTGCGCCCAGCCCATATTGTTGGCAAGCAGCGGCGAAACCACTTCGAGGGCTACCTTGAAGGCCACTGCGGGTAGGCTGGCTGTGATGGACTTAAGCGCATCCTTGAGTTCCTGGCCACTGATCATCGAAAACGATCCGCCGCTGCCGGTAAAACCGGCGCAACTGGCCTCGGCATGCGGCAGCTCGTAGTTCAATAGAGTGATGCGCTTTTGCGGCACGTGCACCATCAGGCTACCTGCCGAATAGGTATTCATAGCTTGGCCGCGGAAAGCGCCTGGAGCGGTATAGTTGCTCACCCCGCCCAGGCCGGCGAACATGTCGTTGATCTGCTGGTTCAGGTCGGCGGCGCTGGCGCTGGCTGCCGCCAGCGCCAGCGCTACCGCTGACGCGCCCCGTGTCGTACGTCGTACCATGGTTGTTTCTCCTATCAGGGCGCAGCGCCCAGTTCCCGGACCGCGCTGGCGCCGCGCCCATCGTCGGCGGCCAGGGTGGCGATCCGTTGTTCCAGTTCCTCGCCAGTGACCACGCCGTAGGCGACCGGCTTGATGACGCCCTTGCCCGGCTCGGCAAGGAACACGGCCGGCACCTGGCGCACCCCCATGCGCGCGGCCACGCCGCCGTCGGCGCGGGGCGCCGGATACTGCGGCAGACCGGCGCCATCCAGGCTGACCGGTACCACTTGAATACCGTGGGCGCGTTCGAGCGCGGCCATGACCGGCGCCAGTGCATGGCAGTAGGGGCAATCGCTGCGGAAAAAGAACATCAGCACGTGGTCGCGCGCCAGGCCGGCCAGCCGGGACTTCTGTTCCTGGCGCTCGTTCAGTTCATAGATCTTCAAGGCGCTCTGATTGTGCGGACGGCCGTTGGCGGCAGCATCGAGCTCGGGCACCTGCCAGGACACGCGCCGCGCCGCGTCGGCAAAGCGAGAAGCCTGCTCGACCACCATACGTTCATAGCGCAGGTAGCGCAGCATGTTGTCGTCGGTCGGGCTGACGATGGCCACCTTGCGCAGTTCCTCAAGGCGCTTTTGCATTGTGTCGACCAGGGCGACCTCGGGCGGCGCGTCCGGCGGCGCGGCTTTTTTCACCGGGTCTGCGACGGGGGCGACGGGGGCGCCATGCACAGGGACCAGCGCTGCGGCCGGATCGTCGTAGAAATGCCAGCCGCGCCGCGCTCCGTCGTCGGCCGATTGCGCGCGACCGGCCAGCGCGGCGCCGAGCGCGGCGGCCACCAGCCACGCGCGACCCCGGCTCATGGCCGCACCTCACGTAGCGATGCCGGAGGCGAACCATCGCGGCAATAGTTCAGGCCCAGATCAACCCGGTGCGGCGACTTGGACCCGGGACCTGGGGTCTCGACGCGAAAGGCAAGGTTTAGGCGCCTGCAGCCAGGCTGGGCATAAACCTTCAGGGTGCTCACGTCCACCGCTAGCGCAGCGGCGCCGCCAAAGCCCTGGCGCAGCGCTGCGCTGTCCGGTCCGTCTAGCACTGTGCGCGCCGTGCCGTCCGCACTCTCGATGGCCTGGCGCAGCACGGCGCGTAAATCGCCCGCCGCGCAGGTGAAAGGCGCGAGCAGCGCTACGGCGGCGGCCAGTGCACGCGCGCCGTAGCGCGCGCGCTGGAGCAGGATGGTTATTGAGCGCATTTGCCGGTTCCGTAATAGCAATTGGTGGCCTTCGTGGCGACCTGGGCGCCCAGCGCCGCCGCGTCGGGCATGCGCGGCGCGAGCGAGGCGTAGAATTCCGACAGATCCATGGCCGAGAAATCAAGCCTCTGCAGCTGGGTCACGGTGAAGCCGTCGCAGAGCGGCGCCTTGGGCGTGCCCCAATCCAACCGAAGTTGGCCACGCCCCTGTTCGTTGATCAGGCGCGCCAGCAGCGAGTTATAGCAGCACTTGCCGGTGGTCTCTTCGGTACAGCTGACGCACGCGCCGAGCAGCATCAGGCAGCGCGAGCAGTACTGACCGACCGTGTGGCACAGCCCGGCGCCTTCGCGCATGCCCAGCTTGGCCTCGTCCACCGTGCAGCTCATCATCTGGGTGATCACGTAGATCGCTACCGCGATGGCCAGCGTGGTCGGATCGACCGCCACCGCCCAGCCCTCGCCACTGGCGAGCACGGTACTACCAGCCGGGATCGAGGCCCCGTCGGCCGCGACGGTAAAACCGTATGTGCTAAAACTGCCGCTCATATCGGCGCCGCTCCACAGGCTCTGCATGCCCTGCAGGACGAAGTTTCGGTTGTTATTGTCCATCAGGGTGTCGTACACCAGCCCCGAGCCGACTCCGTACATGCTTTGGTTGCTCATGCCCTTGCCGCGGGCGTCGGCGGTGCAGCAGTTGTGCCACGGCGTCGTGGTGCACTTGGCCGCCTCGCCGGCGAACACGCGCAGTGTGGCCGGGTCGATGTACACCCCGGCTTCGCGCGCCGCTTCCATATAGCTCATGACGGCGGCGAAGTCCGGATCGGCGGCCGCCTTGGTATCGAAGCAGGCCGCTCCGATGCAGTACACGTCGGTCTTGCAGGCGCCGTTGTGGGCGCAGCCGCTGTAGTAGGAGGCCAGCGAACCGAGCGTCGTGCCCGGAGTGCCCGAGATGCCCGCCACGGCGGCGACTTGCGCGCCGGTCGTGCCCAGCGTGGGATGGGGCGTCTCGGCAAAGGTGAACGCGGCCAGGTTGGCCTGGCAGATCACATCGTTCGGCCGGGCCGCGCAGGCGGAGCGGTAGGCGCGCGCCGCCGCGTCCAGATCCTTGCCGGCCAGCGTGCTCTGCGCGGGCGGTGCTGCATTGCCCGGCGCGACGGCATCGGCTTGGGCTTGACTGATCTGCCGGTAGAGCGCCGCCGTGGCCGCGCGCGCGTCGGTCAGTTCGTCGTCCACCTGCTGGCGCGCCTGAGCCAGGGGCAGCGCCGCGCAGCACAGATAGACCAGCACACGCACCGCGTGCCGCGCGCGCATTCGCGCGGCCCTCATGGTGTCCGCTCCAGGCGCGCCAGCATGGAGCGCGCCTGGGCGGCGAACTCGGGGCGGGTGCGGATCAGGTGTTCGAGCGCGTAGTCGATCGTCACGTCGCCATAGCTGGCCGCGAAACTGCCCGCCGGTACCGGACAGGAGACGGCGGCGCAGCCTTCCGCTTCGGTGGTTCCCACCAGTACGACGGCCGGGACCTGACCGACCTGGTAGCGCGCGAAAGCGCGCGGATCGACCTGAACGGCGACCTTGCGCGTGCCGATCAGGCGCGCGACGCGTTCGGCGGTCAGGCGCACCGAATCGCGCTCCAGGCCGCGCAGCACCAGCGGCGCACCGAGCCGCTCGGCCTGCTCGGCCAGACGGCGCAGACTGGCCTCGGGCATGGAAAAACTGACGAACACCAGCAGTGCGCCGGCCGCGCGCGGGCGGTCCAACTTTGCTGCCAGCGCCGCCAAATCCGGCATGGGCGCGCTGCCCGTGCTGGCCTGCACCGGAAGCGCGTCCCAGCGGCCGCCCGCGCCCTTCGCGCCCGCAGGCGCCGACGGGGCCGCCTCGGGCAGTTTGGGCAGCGCGCCGACGATGCGCGCAATCTCGGCATCGGTGAGCGCGGGCGCAACCGGGCCTGTGCCTGGCTGGGCGGCGAGCGGGCTGGCCAGCGCCAGGCACAGCGCGATGACAGCGGCCTTGGCGACCGAATGGGCGAATGCGGTCCTTGAGTTAATATCCGACACAGCAGTTCCTCTTGCGGAAAACCAGAAAACCGAAATCTTCGCCCTTGACCGGGTACTCCTTGCCCATGCCCCACAGTACGGTGCTGCGTCCCAGGGGCTGGCAGCAGCGCGCCGATAACGGCGCCGGCGGGGCGCTGCCGCCGCCCTCCTGCTTGCCAGGGACCTTTTGCGTTGCCGGCACCGGAAACACCAGCTGCATTTTGTAGGCCCGCTTGTCCATCTGCGGCAGCAGGTAGGGGCCACACATACCAGCCTGACCGTGCCAGCCCCATGCGATCTGTTCGCGGTGCATCTTCCACAGCAAGCGCTGGGCGATCAGTTCGGCGCTACGCACCCCGCCTAGCTGGCCCGGCACGTGGCCGTTGGTAGGGTACAAGCTGCCCTGGCACCCGGCGCACCAGAACAGGCTGGGGTTGCCGAAACCGAACGAGGATTGCAGGCAATCGGTCACGCAGGCAAGCTGGGCGGGCGGGTTGGCGAACAGGACTGCTTCCGGCTGCAGCACGGCCGACAACTCGTCATCGTTCCACAGCGGATCGACCTCAGTCATGTAGACCAGATCTAGCGCGCCCTGTTCCAGGCAAGGAAAGTCGACCACCACCTGCAGCAGTGCCATGATGGTGTTCATGTAGTAATGGGCCTGGTAAAAGGCGCCGCCGTTGTCGGCTCCGACGGTACTCGTACGCACCGAACCCTGCGGCGCGCCGATGCCCGGGTTCAGGTTCACGCCGCCCAGGGTGGGCAGGCAGAACGGCTTACGCACCACTTCGACCATGCGTGCCGGCTCCCAGAAACCGATGCCGATGCCGACGACCGGGTTAACCGTGCACGAACACACCGCCGTGGGCGGGTTGGGGATGTCTTCCTGGCTGCCCAGATTGGCCACGGTTGCCCCGCCGATGGTCAGCGGCAGCATGCAACTCCAGCAAATATCGGTGAGCGGATTGGGATATTTGCCGGTGCAGCTCGACTCGACAGGCGCCGCGGGCGTTTGCGCTTGGGCACCGGACCAGCACAGCATTAGCGCGCAGGCGCCATGGCGCAGCATCCACAGTACGCTTGCCAGTGCTTTCATGGCGCGCTCCCAAGTTCGTCGATGCGCAGGCGCATTCCTTCCTGGGACACCAGCGCCGGCACCTGGACGATGCCGAAGCGACTCACCAGGCGCGCCTGCTGGTCGTAATAGACCGGCACGTGCCACTGGCGCATCAGGTCCAGGAACGAGCCGGCCACCAGGATCGGCTTGAGGCGTTCGCCGAAGCGGGTCAAGAGGGCCGACGCGCGCGCCACCTGGGCACTGTCGCGGCCGTCGAAGAACAGAAGGGTACGCGTCATCGGGACCACCTCCAGCGGATTCTTGCGGGTGCCGGCCGCAAACAGCAGCCGGCCATTGGCGTCGAACACATCGCGCTCGAGTATGAAGCTCGGGTCGTAGTAGCGCGTGACGGATTTCGTCCCGGTGCGCAGTCCGGGCAGCGGGGCTGGGTGCCGCACGGTATCGGCGCTGCGGCGCGCTTGCTCCTGCTGCAAGCGCGCCAGCGCGCCGCTTGCATCGAGTTGGCGCAGGCGCGCGCCTATGCGATCGAGCAGGTCCGGCTCGGCGATCGGATAGGTCGGACCGAGTGCACTCTCGGCGCGCGCGCCGGATGCTGCCAGCACCCCGACCAGCGCGGCGGCGGCCAAACCTAATTTGCTTGCACTGGTGCGCGGCATGGATCGCTCCTTTAAAACAGCGGATGGACCGCGGCCAGGATCTGTCCGGTCGGAACCAGCCCGGACAGCGCGTAGCGCGAATCGAAACTGTCGGCGCTGGTACCTTGGACATACAAGTAACCGGGCGGAATGGTGACGGGCGCGATCGGCGCCATCGGCACCTGGCGCGGTCCGTACGGCTTGGCCAGACCGACCGGCTCGCCGTTGATGAACACGGCGCGCCCGTCGACCGTGACGATATCGCCCGGCACACCGCGCACCTGCTTGAAGAATGGCTGGCCGTTCAGGCCGGGATAGGGCTTGATGGCCGCGCCGCGGAACGCATAGATGATGAAGTCGCCGCGGGCGAAGGTGTGCTTGCGGTAGTCCACCAACGCGACCTTGTAGGGCAGGCTGTCGGTCACGTTGAACAGCACCGGCACACGCGGCGTGTGGTCGGCGAACACGCGCAGCGCTGCCAGCGTCCAGATCACCAGCAGGCCCAGGTAGAGCCAGTGGCGCTTCCGTATCTCTTCGGTCAGGGTACGCAGCATCACTCTACCTTCCTGGTCAGTTCATCGGTCAGGTCCGTCACCTCGACCTGCGCGCCAAGCAGCACGCTCTTGTCAAGCAGCAGACAGGCACACTGGTGGGCCACTTCGTCGAGCGCGACGGGCAAGCGCTGGCCGAACGCGCGCGCCGCCGCCATGACCCGTTCGCGCTCGGCGTCGCTGCCGGCTTTCACCAGCGCGGTCTGGAACTGGCCCTGCTTGGCGCGGAACACGCCGGCCACGTCGACCACGGCCAGACGGCGCGCCGGGCGCGCCACCACGCGGTCGTACAGCGCGACGGTCAGGCACGTCACCAGCAGCGCCGCAAGCAGGCAGGGGAGCAGCTGTCTCATGGCCGCCTCCGTCGCACTGGCCGGCTGCCAACCGTCAGCGGGTTCATGCGAGCCCCCGCTGCGCCAGCACCCTGGCGATGGCTTCGTCAATGCTGTAGCCCTGGGCGCGCAGCGCATCGATCGGCTGGTTGTCCTCAAGCTTGTTAGAAAACAGCAGATTCGTGGTCGGGTCCAGCACCAGCCGCATCACTCCCTCGCCCACCGGAGAGCTGGCATAGAGCTCGGAGAACACCCCGGCCTCGGTGCGCAGCGAATTGAGCAGGCGCTTCTTGCCAGCATCCATCGACAGCCGGCCTTTGCGGTCGAGCAGCTCGATCGATTCAGGCTTTTGACGCAGGAGGAAGACCCAGTCGGAGCAATTGAACGCGGCCTCCATCTGCACCGAACCGTAGTAATCGTCGGCCGACTGGGTGGCCGTGCCGAGGGCTCCGCCGTATTTGCGGGCACGGCGCGCTGCCTCCTCAACCACGCGCGCCTTAACTGGATCGTCCGCGCCGATCTCGCCCATCTGCTGCTTGAGTTCGTCGATGATCAGGATCTTCTTCTTGTTGCGGGTGAGGTACATCTCGCCCGTGATCTGGTACAGCAGCAGGATGTTGACGACCGCGTGCAGGTCCGGCTTGCGCTTGAGTTCCTCGTTCTCGATGACGATGAAGTCGTTTTGGAAATCGACGTTGTTGGGACCCTCGAAAAACCGCTCGTACTGGCCGCCCTTCGAATAGGGATTGAGCATCACGGCCATGTCCTTGATGCGGATATCGTCGACGATGTTGAGTTCTTCAATGGTGCCGGCGCGAAAGGCGTCGCGCAGCGCCGTCACGCTCATGTCTTTGCCGTACTTGCGCCACAGCTTGAGCACCATGGCCGAGATGGCCTTGTACTGCACTTCGTGGAGCGTGTGCTGCATCGAGCACATCTTGGCGATCGCCGGCACCAGCATGTCGATGTCTTCGTTGATATCGATGATCTTGGAAAACGGATTGAGGTTGATCTTGGTGTCGTGCTTGAATTCGACGTAGGTGCCCCTGGCCTTGATGCACAGCTTTTCGAACGAGCGGCCCAGATCCATCATGAATACCTTGGCACCGATGGAACGGTAGGACCAGGCGATCTCGTTGAGAAACACCGACTTTCCCGAACCGGGCGCGCCGACCACGGCAAAGTTATAGTTGCCCAGATCGTTGTCGTAGAGGTCCATGGTGGCGATCTGGCCGCGCCGCCCCACCATGCACAGGGTCGGGGTGCGCGTGCCGCGCCATTCGGCCACCAGGGGCGCCAGGTGGATCGCGTTCGTCATCGTCTTACGCGAGACCCGGCGCATTTTCTTGAGGTCTTCGTGGAACGCCGGCGTGAGCGTCATCGGCAAACTCGCCAGCAGCGCCTGGCGATGCATGTAGATGTCGGCGTTCAACTCAAAACCGCGCGCGCGCCAGATCGCCGGCGCCGCCTCGGCGGCGGCGCCGGCGTTGCCCGGGTTGGTAAACAGGGCCAGCTGGTGGTACATCGACACCAACTGGCCGCCGGCGTCGATGGCGTCGGCCGCGGCCGCCCAGTCCTGGCGCTTCTTGTCCACGTCCGGCATCACCTGGGCCATCTTGCTGCTGGCGTTCTGATTGGCGCGCACGTGGTTGGCAACTACCGCAGAGCGGGTGGCGATGGGGTCGAGCACGTGCACGCCCATTGTCAGCATGAATGGGCAGTTGTACTGCAGCGCAGGCTGCATGATGTCGCCGATGAGCGCGCCCATCTGCCATAAGCCGAAGCGCTCGGGGAATGACTTTATCGACAGAAAGCGCAGCTCCATCGTGGCCGGATCGTCCTGCTTGGTCAGGCGCAGGCCCGTCGGAGTCGCTAGCTGGATGGTGTCGAAGTCGACGATCTGGTCGCGGATTTCACGCCCGTCGTCATAGTGCAGTTCCGACACCGACGAGCGCGACATGCGGTCCGGATTGACCAGCGGCGCGCACCAGTTGATCAGGTCTCCCGCGCTGCACACGCGATTCGGCAGCATCGCTGCCTTGAGGGTCGTTCCCATCGAGGCGCACAGGGCCTCAATCGCGTCGAGTTCGGTGGCATTGGTGGGATCGGCCTGGCAGGTCACGCTCATGGCCAGCCGGTAATGGCGCACGGAAAAATGGTAACCGCGCGTCATCGACTTCTGCGATCCTTCCAGCAGGTGCTTGACGCGCTGGCGCGCCAGGAGGCGGAACAGGTTGCGATTGCGTACCGGCCGCCCGCGCTCCTTCGATTGCTCATCCTGGTCGGGATCCTCGCGTCGCATGTCGGCGTAGCGCACCAGCGGGTGGCGCACCTGGGGCGAGGCGAACAGGTGGAACTGGATGCCGGTGGCGACCGGGCACGAGGAATACAGGCTTACCAGTACCTCGACCATGCGTTCGTCGGCGCCCGACTGCGGTTCCAGTTCGAGCATGAAGCCGATGCCGCCGCGGTTGATGAACAGGCTGCGTCCCGGTACGCTGCTCGAATACGGCAGCCAGCTGGCGAACTGGGTCGCGTCGTTATCGTCCGGATCGCTGCCAAGCGCCGTTTTCAGCGCACTGGGCATTCCGCCCATGGTAGCGTGCAAATGATCGAACCAGCCCATGGGCTACTCCTTCGGGGTTGCTACGGTGGGCAAATCGGTCGGCGCTTCCGTACCCGCCGGCGGCGTCTCGATACCGATGTCCGGCGCGCTGGAGGTGGCGGGGGTACCGGTAGTGGTTGGCGCGGGCGCCGGTTCGGCCTTGGACGCGGCCGGCGCGGCGCTGTCGGCCGGGCCGACCAGCGGCGCATAGGGCTCGCGCGCCAGCCGCTGGACGTGCTCGAGCTGCCAGCGCGCGCGCTCGACCTGTAGATACACATAAGACTGATCGACCAGATCATGGTCGCTGTCCTCCCATGGCTTGATCCAAAGACGGAGCACGCGCCCGTCGCTGCGCAGTGCGCCGCCCAGGTTAGGGATCGCAGCGACGCCGGCGGGGCGGGGGCCGGCGGGCATGCCGGCTTGGCCCGCGAGCGCGTTTTGCCGCGCCCGCGCCATCTGCTGCGATGGCAGGTTGCCAGCGCGCCCATTGGCATAGGTGGCTGTCACCGAATCGCAGTGCACCCCTGAAGGTGCCTTGCAGGCATATTTGCTGGTGCCACCCAGGCCGGCCATGTCCGAACAGCCCGAAAGGCAGAAAAGCGCGGCAAACAATGCCTGTGGCAAGGTGCGGCGCGCCGGCCGGTCAACGCCAAAGGGGAAGCGGGACGTCATGTTCATGGTCGCTCCGAGGGATGGGCGGCGTGCAGAGCCGCTTCGATTACAGCCAGGTCGGTACCGCCATCGATGCGGGCGCCGTTGGCAAAAAATAGGGTAGGGGTGCCGCGCACGCCCAGGCGGGTTGCCAGCGCAACGTTGCGCTCGAACGGATTGGGGCAGTCACCCGCTGACGGAGCGGGGCCTGGACCATCCATGGCGGCGCGCCAGGCGGCGGCGCGGTCTGGAGCGCACCACACCGCCAGCGGCCCGGCCATGCCCTGGAACGGCACGATGAAGGTGTGGATGGTGACATTCCTCAGGCGGGCCAGATGCAGCTCGAGTTGGCGGCAATAACCGCACTGGGGATCGGAAAACACCACCAGGTGCCGCTTGCCGGCGCCCTCGACGCGGGTAAGCGAGTCGGACAGCGGTAGGGCCGCCAGGTCGACACTAGCAGGCACGGCCCCGGTGCGCGCGCCGGCGCCGCCGTCCTGGGCGCCGCTCAGGTCGCGGCCCTCGCGCGTGTCGTACAGGCGGCCGAACACGACGTGCCGGGTATCGTGCGCGCCAACATAGGCGACATTGGGTCCCATGTTGACCTGGTAGAGGCCCTCGATGGGTGTCGCGCGCACGGCCGTAAAGGTGGTAGCCGGATGGGCCGTGCGCAAGGCAGCGAGAACCCGGGCTGGCGTATCGTCGGCTGTCGGCGCGGCGGGCGCGGGCGGTGCCGCATGCGCGCCGAGCGCAGCCAGCAAGGCCGCGCTGGCAGCCGCGCGCTGCCAACGGTGGGCGTGTTGAGCCGATGTCATGGGCGTTCCTCCTGGTGTGCGGTGTCATCCTCGTCGAGCGGGGTGAGCGGCGCGCCGATCTTGACCCCGGCCGTCAGCACCAGGTCCACTTCGCGGCTGGCGTCAATCTCTATGACCGGGAAGGTCTGCTCGGCCATACGGATGTAATAGTTGGCCAGCGTCTCCATTGCGTTGCCCACCCCAGTGGACAGGCCGCGCCTCATCGGGCCTACTCCGGACTGGGTGGCCACTGCGCCAAGCGCGGAACTGCTCACGCTGGTGCCGGACATCGCGAAGCCCTGTCCGATACCACTGACAATGCCGGCGCGCAGCGCGTTGGCGAGCAGCTGGCCCTGTTTGGTGACCAGGCGCCCACGCATGCCCAGCTTGCCGTCCTCGCCGTAGACATTGCCCTTCAGGTTTGCTTCTAGAGTGCTGCCGTCGTGGCGCACGCACGATAGGCTGATCAGGCGGATATAGGCACGTTCCGACGAGATGTCGCCGTAGCCGCTGCCGATGACGAAACACCGCTTGACCTCGCTACGGTAGCCGTTCGGCAGGAAGGCGTTGCTGGTCGCTTCGAGCAGTATCGGCAGCGGGTTGCTCTGGGCTTGACCGCCGGTGGGAGCGTCCATGCCGCCCAGCAGTCTGCCGCGGAAGAAACTGACGGGCAGGTAGGTGCCGACGTTCTCGCGCGGTTTGGCCGGTGCCGGCGCGGCAGGCTCTGCAAGGGTCACGCGCACCACCGGTGGAGGCGCGGCCAGCGCGGTACCTGCGCCCGCCAGCGGCGGCGCGCCGGGCGGCAAGCCGCGCTGGCCGGGCGGCGCACCGGGTGGCATCGCCTGTGTGGTCGCGGTGGCGGACGTGGCCGCCGCCGCGGCCTGGGCGCTTTCCAGGTCGGCGATCCGCTTGAGCAGGCGCGCTTCGGCGGCCGCGCGCTCGTCATTGATCTTGGCCTGGTCGGCCTTGTCGGCTTCGTACTGGGCCAGCTTCTTGCCGGCCGTGCCGACCCAGGCATCGATCGGCGCTACTGTGCCGGGCACGGTCATGCTGGTGACCTTGCCAGCTTGGCCTAGGCGCAGCGGCGGTGCCTTTTTCGGCTTGTCGTCGGCCGAGAAGACCAGGATGGCCCACAGTATTCCCACCGTGCCGCCGCACAGCAGCGCCAGGTTGACATACTGTCGCTGGCGCGCCGGCAGGCGCTCGAGGAGGGTGATTAGCTTGGTGCGCAGTTTCATCGCTACTCCTCGGCACGCAGGACGTACACGGTGGAGCTCTCGCCAGGCAGCAGGTTCATGTTTTCGATGGCCACCCCCAGCACGGAGGCATCGTCGCGGTCGAATTCCTGCTCGGCCATTACCATCGGGGCCGCGCTGATATTGGTGATCTTGTACTGTTCGCCTACCAGCGCGCCCTGGCGCACCAGCCGCACCAGTTCGAATCGGGCTTCCGCCCACAGGGCCCGCACGGCGTTGACCTGCTCGACGGTGACGTCGGCGCGGTCGGCACCTCCGGCCATGGCCTGGAGAAGTGCTTTAAGCGCGCGCACATGTGGCGCCGCCTTAGCACGGGCCGCATCCTGGCGCCCGGCGGCCGGACGCGCACGCCTGCTCTTGTCGGTCAGTACGATGGTGTCGGCCGGCAGATCCGATCGGCGCAGCACCAGTGTGTAGGTGGCGAACTCGGTGGAGACGAATATGTTGATGGGTTTCTGGCCGAGGCCCATCGGGAATACGTAGACCTCGCCCTTGGCCGCGTCGCAGGACAAGGCGAATTCACCCTGCGGATTGACCGGCGCAGGCGTGGCGGTCACCAGCGCGGCGCTGCCGTCGGCACCCTTGGTGCAACTGCTCGAGTAGATATTGCCCGTCACGCCGGTGATGCGAGCCCCTTCGACCCGGATGCGGGTCGGGTCTTGGGCAGAGACGATGGCCTCGGCGCGCACGCCGTCACGCACCGTGATGTCTTGCAGCGCGCTGGCAGGCCCGGCCAACGTCGCCAGCGCGGCCAGCAGCAGGGCGCCGATAATGTTACGGTACATTGCTGATCTCCTTGAAATTCTTCACGTGGACCTTGCCGCCGCTCTGCTCGAATTCAACGATGTAGCGCTTGTCCACCGCTGAGGTGTTCACACCGTTGATCTGGGTGCGCAGTTGCCCTGCCAGCCCGACGCTCTGGTTGCGCTCGTCAGGCGCGAGCGCCTGAATGACGAAATACGTGCTGGCGTTAAGCTTTTTGAGGCGGTCGGCCTCAAGCTCGATGCGCGTCTTCATGTCTGCGGCTGCATCGGGCGCCATATAAGTGAGCAGGGCTTGCTTTTTCCAGTCGATCGACTGGGGCGTGACGTCGAGTACCAGCCAGCCGATGAAGCCGCCCATCTGTTCCAGATATTCATTGCTGGCGCGGTCCTGGGTGATCCAGAAGGTTTTGTTTAGGCCGGCGGGGACGATCACGGTCTTTTCGGTGCCGCTCATCTTGAGAACGGTGAAGCATGCCACCAGCAGGGCCAGCGAGAGCAGTACGATGATCAGGCCCATGGTGCGCTGGCGCGCTTCCAGGACCCGCACCGAAGCCGCGGTTTTGGTGTAATCCATCGTCATCTTCCTTAGCCGATCATGCGGTCGATACGCGCCGGTGGAGTGGCGCGCATTTTCGTCAGCGGCGTAGTGGGCAGGTGCCAGTACAGCCAGTGCAAGGCAAAAGCGGGATGCTTGTCAGCCTTGACCCGGCCGATCCAGCGACTGATCCACATGCCCCCCGTCACGAGCAGCACGAAGCTCAGCTTCGAGCCGCTCAAGTACCCGAGATAAACTCCGAAGAGCGTGGGGGCTGCCACATCGACATCCCAGAACCCCAGCTTCCACTGGTCGTCCAGGCGGCGCGGGATATAGGTGTTGTCCTGTTGCATTGCCAGCCTCTCCGGCGCGCGATTAGATCAACGCCAGGTTCGACACACTGGCGCCCATGATTGCGCCGGCGATGACGAGCCCGGTGGCGGCGAAGATCGCCACGCCGATGAAGAACAGCACCGGACTGAAGTTGCGCAGGGCCGCCAGCGAAATCAGCGCCACTGTAAAGGCGATAAAGCCGATCAGCGCCTTTATGCCGGGGGTCATGCCGTCGAGCGTGGTCAATGCCGTTTGCAGCGGTCCGCCGATTGAGCCGAGAGCGGTAAAGTCGACTGCTTGGCTGGGAAATGCGGCCATCAGACCGATGAGCATGGTCACAATCAGGCCGAACGCCTTCAGGTAGCGCTGCGCCGAAGGCAGCTTGAAGGACATGGCGATAGGCAGGTTAAGCAGGGTGTTCATGTAGATTTCCTAAATATTGTTGTGTGTATCGCTGTAACGAAAGACATCCCGGAAGCTGCTCGGGCGCCACCGGCGCCGAACGCACCTGGTGGACCGCGCGCGCTGGTTTGGATGCGCCCAGACGAAGCAATCATGGCGGTGCGTCTCCGGCCGGTTCACTGCGGTTACTGGGCGCGCGCCGCGCGCGCGCCTGCGCTGGCGGCGGCTACGCTGCTGAAATGGACCGCCACGCGCCGGTTGGCCGAACGCCCCGCGCTAGTGGCGTTGGGGCCGACGTAGCAGCACGCACCCTCGGCCAGCACCCGCAGCTTGGCCCCGAGCGCCGGCTCGCGCTGGCCGAGATAGGCCCCCACTGCGGCCGCGCGCGCCGCCGCCACCTTGGCGTTGGCCGCAGCGGTGCCGGTACTGTCGGTGTGGCCGACGATGAGCACCGCGCCGGCGCTGCGCGCATCCGGCAGCAACTGCTCGATCAGGGAGCGTGCACTGCCCGACAGACGCGCCGAATTGGCCGCGAAATAAATGAAATGGGGCTTGCCAGCAGCAGCCAGCACGGCGTGCTCGTCGCCGCCTGCCAGCTCAACCGGTGCCAGCCGGATCTGCACAGCCTCAGCGGCGGGGGGCGCGACGACCTCGCGCGCTAGCGTCTTGCGCGTCACGCTCGGGCACAAGGCGGCATTGCACAGCGCAAAGCGGGCTTTCCCACCGAAGGACACCTGGGCCACGCGCACGGGAGCGGGGGCGGGCGCGCGGGCCGCCAACGGCGCACCCTGGCTTTGCACCCGTTTCCACAAGACGGAGCAGCCTGGCAGGCTCAGCAGCGCGACCAGCACGGCCGCGCCAGCGCCACTACGGCGCAGCAACGCGCTCACGTCAGGTCCTCGTGCAACAGCGGCGCAGCGGAATTGGCCGCAGGCGCGGCCGCGCCAGGTCCTTGTGGCTGCGCCCCGCTCTGCAGAAAGTGGTACACACGGCGCGCATAGCGCGCCCGCGCCTCCCGACACGCTGCGCCCCGCAGGCGCGAGCAGGAGGCGTTGTAGGCGCCGACGGCTTCCCAGGTCAGGCCATAACGCGCGATGCGCTCAGCCAGGATGGCCGAGCCAACCTGCAGGTTGGTGCACAGGTCGTACAGATCGGCCTCGCCGATTCCGCGCCGTGACAAGGCGGGTAGGTTTCCGCTGTTGATCTGCATGACGCCGATATCGTAGGTGCCAGTGCGGCGGTAGTGGCTGAAGTTGACAGCGCGCGGGTTGAGGCCCGATTCGGTGCGCGCAATAGCCACCAGCAACTGAGGGGCCATCCCGGAACCGGCGGCGGCCTGCTCCCAGCAGGCGCACGCCGGCGCCACCGTGGCGGCCAGAGACAGAGCGAACAATCCAGTAGCGAGGCGCATGGTTATCCTTGGCAAGGCCGCGCACCGGGTGTTGGCAAAGCGCGGCGGGGGCGTATCTTGGTACCGACGGACTTTACCGTCGGGACATGAGACATTTCAGTGAAACCATGTTAGGAGATAGCGTTGGGCTCGCACATGTGCAAAAACGCTGGAAAACCGCCTGCTGGCCGGCATGGGGGGGGCCGTGCTCAGCATCGGGTATGAACATTCGAAAATGGGGCGCTCAGGTCGCCTTCGCTGAGCTATTGTGTCTGTCGTTGCGGCCTGCGGTCGGCGACGTTGCGGTGGGCTTTGTCAAGCCGCGCGACTGCACCGCGAAGAAGCTCCGTACTTGCCGGTCGCCGAATCCCTGCCGTAACGCGTTGTCTCGCCGCTTCCCTGGCGCATACAGAGCCCAGCCAGCTTGCTGCCGGCGTTGTAGCAACCGGTGGTGTGAGCCCGCGCCAGCAGCGGCCCCGCACCAGGCCTAAAGGGGATCGCCCAGGGCCAACGGGCGGACCAAGGGGCGGATCATGTTTTACGGATGCGCCGCTATCGACGCAACACGGGGCCCCAAAAAAAACAGCCTCCGCCCCCCCATCGGGAAGGCGAAGGCTAACTGGCGGTGATGCCGCCGAATCACTTCTCCATAAGTAAATGCGACGGCAGCGATAGCGATAGCGGTTGCGCTGACGAGACATTGATCGCGCTGGCACCGTGCGAACGGGCGCTCCGTTTGGCTCGGGTAGCCGCTTCACGGCAGGGAGGTAATAATGCAGACGCACGAGAAGTGACAGCCCAGCCAGCTGGACGACGGAGCGCAGCGACCCGCGACGAGGCTGTTACCCGACGAGCCGCGCCTAGCTTGGATTGCCCTTGATTTCGATCTCGCATCAATATCCTTGCAATGACGGGAAACGGCCGAGGAAGTTCCGAGCGAACGCCTGCGTAATAATAAGCGGGAGAATAATCAGAGGAGCATTCTTATCATTCTTATTATGGGAGCACGATCATGAATGTGGATGTTAATCCTGAAGTCCGGCGGCGCATCATCAGCGCCGCAAACCATTTGTTCGAGAGTGGCGACGGTTCATTTCCGAACGTTGATGCCGTACGTCGCTTGGCAAAGGTCAACATGAACGACGCCTCGATTGTGATGAAGGAATGGCGCCGCATGCAAACAACCAAAGCGGCGGAAGTACCGCTCATCGTACCTAACGAGGTGCTCAAAGCCAGCACTGTAGGCCTTGAGCATCTCTGGCGTACCGCCCAGGAATGCGCCAATCAGAGTCTTCACGCAGCGCAGGCCGGATGGGAACTCGAACGGTTGGAGAACGACGGC
Organism: uncultured Oxalobacteraceae bacterium; assembly: GCA_946479705.1. The sequence goes on along the minus strand of CAMLHI010000003.1, from coordinate 17,744 downwards.
TTGTGTGAGCAATTGTCGGCCGCCTTCGATGCCCAGGCCGCGGTCGCGGCGGATGTGCAGCACCGACTGGATGAGACTAACGCGGCCCTGCGCGAAGCCGAGGAGCGCCAAGACGCTGTGCGGCGCGCGCTCGTAGCAAGCGAAGCCGAACTGGTTCAGACGCGCGCGCGGGTGGCCGGTGCCGAAGCCCGCGCTGTCGAGCTTGAACAACGCACGCTCGATCTAAAGCAGCAGCTCGAACAGTGCCACCATGAACAGAAGTGGTTTCACGAAAGTCTGGAAATCATGCGCGTACGCTGCGATCAGGAACTGAACCGTATCCGTGAGGAGCTGGGGGAAGAAAAAGTGGCCTCAGCGGCAAGTGCGGTCGAACACGCCAGATGCCACGAGCAACTCAACGCACTGCGCCGAACCTTGGTCTCCACACAGGAACACTGCGAGTCGAACGACCGTCGCGCGGAAGCAGCGGAGGTCCACGCGAACGAAGCACTGCAACGAGCAGCCAAGTTGCAGGACGAACTTACCCGAGCCCAAGCAAGCCTTCTGCATGAGGGAGAACTTGGCCAACAATTAGCAACCGGACGCAGCGCTTCCCAGGATGCTTTGGTGGAACAGATCGAAAAGTTGCTGAGTGCGATCCGTATCGGCGCCAGCGATGTTCAAAAAAAAAGACCACAACAGAAGCGACGCGTCAGCAAAACCGAACTCGGCGATTCCAATTGCAGCAACGAGAAAGCGGGGTGACCTTGAGCCCGCGCAATGCGGAGAACCAGCTCGTTCGCCGGAAGGTACAAATCCTTCTCATAACGCATAGGCAATTCACCAGCAACTGGCTGGCGGTTCTTCCCAGTACACCAACTCGAGGCACGTGCGGAGCCAGTTGGCGAACAGTTATGCGGCACCATCGCAGGGGGCTGTGGGTGATGCGGCTGCAGCGGAAGCGTGCCTCCGAAAGTTCATCGATCGAGCGCGGTAGGTATTTTCCAAGCGCGCCTCAAAGCTCGCGAAACCTTGATCAGATATCGCCACGGCTTGCAGCGATACGGTCATTAATCCAACAAACGATCTCGCTTTCGACCCAGGCAGACGAGCGACCTAACTTCACCTGCGCTGGAAAATGACCAGCCTTGATCGCTTGGTAGACGCTGCTTTTTGATTGCCCACATAGCGAGAGAACCTCCTTTAAACGAATGAGCCGGGGACCGCTCCCAGTGGTCACATGGGGCGGGGAAGATGGGCTTGAATTCACGGTGTGTATGCTCCAAACAATGGCAGGCAGTAGCCGGTTTTTGGGCAAACCCGGCAGTGACGTCCTTTCGATGAGTATGCTGCCCCAGCAACTCGTCGTCCAACCACCAGAAGGCCGGTTTTCATCAGGCTGGTCACATTGTTGACGCCGACCGAAAATTGACCCACCTATAGGGCTTATGCCGACTGAAAGTTGACCCAGGTGTTCTACTACTTCTATCTAATTTCTAGGCAAAAAGGTGATCACCAAGGAAATGTTAGGCAAGGTTCGACGGATGTACCTGCGCGATAAGCAGTCGCTGCGCTGCGTCGATACATGCACAGCGACGCAAGGCTGCAACAAAGTAATTGGCAAGAAGCCAACGACATCGAGAGTCCAGGTAGCGTACGCAAGAAGGCATCGGAAGTATCTACTGGATATTTTGCGGCCGAAAGATGCCCGGATGCTGGATACGTCTTGCCCATCGTACGGGCCCCATTGGGGCCCGTTTCGTTTTGGACTGGGCACCTCACGCAACGTGAGGTGCCTGGTGCTGTTCGGCACCAAAGTCGATCTGTCCGCCCACTATGCCGAGTTGGGCGGCCTGGGTAACATCACCCACGTGCTGCTCGGAGACCGCCACCATGCCAGCGAGCACACCTTCCGCCTGGCTGCGGATCTGGAGATCTCGGTCAGTGCCAGCCAGATCGAGGCCAGCGCCGTGAAAGTGCACGCGGTGGGCGCGATTGTGCCGTTCCGCCGCACCCAGATCGTGCCGGGCCTGGAGGAGATTCCGACGCCGGGCAATACGCGCGGGGCCCTGTCTTACCGGAGGACGCATGGCGGCCGCAGGTTTTTGTTCGTGGGCGATACCCTCGTACCGGTCGGCGGCGAGTGGCACTTATTGGGTGACCAAGGCCAACCGCGAGGTGATGCGCGCATCGATGCGTCAGTTGGCGGCGCTGGAGCCCTATGTGATCCTGTCCAACTCGTTCGGCGCGCCCCCCACGGCATGGGTGGAGTTGAGCGCGTCGGAGCGGGCTGGGCTGTTCGCCGACCTTGACCGGCGCCTGGCGGTCTAGCCGTGGAACCCCGACGATGAACGATCGGCCGCTGTCCTGGGCGGCGCAGGCGGGTCCGCCCGCGCGCTCCGCAGTGGAAGCGGCGGTTGCCGAGTACTTGGGCTGGCGGGTGCAGACGCTGGCGGCGATTGCCGGCAATCCCCACGGCGCCGCGCTGCGCGCCGAAGGCGGGCTGCGTGCTTTCCTGGTGCGCGACAATCCCAGCCCGATGTTCAATCGGATCTGCGGCGAGATGGCCGGCGAACCCGATGCCTTCAAGGCCTTGCTGGAGTGGTTCGCCCGTCATCGCTGCTGCGCGGCAGGGCGGTCGCCCACGATGCGCCGCGCGGGCCGGCGCACGTGCTGGCGGGCGGCCAGCGGCTGCTGCGCCTGCCAGGCTGGTCCCATCTGCAGCTTGGGGGGCGACAGCGCTGCCGTGCGCGCACCTGGGGCAGCCGAGGGTGGAGCCGCTCGACGAAGAAAACTTCGCTGATTTTTGTCATATCTACAGCGAAGGCTTCCGCTGCCCCGGCCCGGTGCGGGCGCTGCAGCGCGCCTCCTTCGGGCGCTTGCAGGGCGACTGCCGCGCCCAAGGCTTCGTCGCAGCATCGACGGCCAGCACGTGGGGGCGGGAATGATCTTCCTGGCCGCGAACGGCATTGCCTATCTCGGGACGGCCGCGACGCTGAAGTCCGCGCGCGGGCGCGGTTGCCACCGGGCGCTGATCGAGCGGCGCCTGCGCTTTGCGCACGAACGGGCGCGCCATGGGTGGCGGCCTCGGCGCGGGCCGGATCGCAAAGCAGCCGCAACCTGGAAGCGTACGGCCTGCGGCCGACCCACGTGCGGACCTTATATGCATTGCCGGCTTGAGCGCCGCTTCCGATCCGACCTCCCGAGACCACCTGATCCCGATGACCAGGATGCCAGCTTTGGGGAACGACGCGAAAGCGACGGGTCGCACGCTTGGCCGGCCGTGGCCACGCTCCGGCCTTAACCCAATCGCCGGGTGTGCAGTGTGCAGACGGTGTCCTGCTCCAGCCGTCCGAAGCGCACCGCGTGCCGGGCGCCGGCGCGCATCTGCCGACACAGGTCGACATGTTGTTCGAGCTCGATCGCGCCACTCTCCAGGTTGATCGCGCGCACGCTGACGGCGTCGAATTCGAAGTAGCGTCCGACGTCCGCATAGCTGGCCTTGAAAAAGCTTTCCTTGGCTGAAAACACGGCGGTAATGAGCAAGGGCAGCGTAGTGGCGCCGGCCACGCTTCGCAGCAGGCGCAGCTCGTCTGAGGAAAGCACGGTGGTGGCGAGGGCGTCTAGCCCCGCGGCCGAAGGCACAGTCTCGATGTCGATGCCGATGCCGGCATACGCGGCGCTGGGCGCAATGATTGCGGCAGCGAAGCTGGCGGAGTGGGTAATGCTACCGACGATGCCGTCGGGCCAGATTGGCTCACGCGCTGCGCCGCTGGCTATCTCCACGGCCGCCATTGCGGGCACCGTCGCGGCCGCCTGCAGGGCATGTTGGGCGCACAGCCGGCCGAAGAAGTATTCTCGCTGACGGCGCGGCACACTGCGGGCGACGCTGTCGGGACACGCGATCCCGGCCAGATGGAACCACGCAGGGTCGAAAGGCGCGGCGTCGAAACGCGTCAAACGTGCCGTCAATGACAAGCTTGGCGCATCGGGAAACAGCGGCAGTGCAGTACTTTCAAGCTTCCAGTCTATCTTGGCAGCCTTATTGGCGCTCATTCGGTTCCTTGAATTGCTGATGAAAAGAAGTGGTCGATTATGCATCAGCCGCGCTGATCCTGCCCGCGTCATGCCCTGCGGCGCAATCATAAAATTTCAATTGAAGTCGCAACCTGGCCTGAGCACCTCGGGGTTTCAATTCCTGAGTCGGCTATCCGGTAATGAAGCAGGCTACGCATGATTCGCCCTGCCGTGCCGATTGCCACCCTGCTGTATGCCGCTGTCGCGCCGCGCTGCGCAGAGAAGATATCGCTGGCGGAAATGACCAAGCTCGCCTGTAACAGCTCTTCAATCAGCCCGAGCCATGTATAGAGAAGTCCCGCCAATGCATCACCTCCACCGGTTGGGCGCCGGCTCAGGTACCTCGGCTCTGTGGTACAAACTAGCTCTACTATTCCTGGAGGGGAGAACGTTGAATGGTGAGGCATAGACGCGTCACCTAACCACCGACATCCGCAGCAAAGCGTTCATATCAATCAGCTAACGGTTGGCAAATTCGCCCTCACTCCGGGAGAATGGCGGGCATTGGTTTCTGCAATGGGGCGGCAGACAGTTGGGGGGGCTGTTGGTGGAGCACTCTGCCCGGAGTTGGACCGTCCGAAGCGAACCCCAAGGCATGCTGGGAAACGCTGGGTTTTCAACAAGATGACGCGCATCCGGTGGTGTGCGTGACTTGGATGATGCGCAGGACTGTATTCACTCGCTCAGCAAGGTGACAGGTCATCAATACCGACTTCTGACAGAAGCGGAACGGTAATATGCGGCGCGCGCCGCTACCGGTACGCCCTATCCATGGGATACCAGTGCCAGCCATGCGCATGCAAACTATGGTGCGGACACCTGCTGCTCCGGCGCCGCGCTGGGTCTGGATCGGTGGGTTGAAACGTCGCCTGCGGGCGCATTCCCGCCGAATCCTTTTGGCCTCCACGATATGCATGGCAACGTGTCGCAATGGGTGCAGGATTGCCTTCTCGGCCGACTACGCCACTACCGGCATGACGGCGGACGGATCCGCCTACCAGCGGACGATCACACTCAGGCTATCGGGCGACCTGGCGAGTATGAGTGGCACATCGCCCGTGGCGGAAACTGGGGCGATTCCCCGGCCATGATTCGCTCCGCATTCAGAAATTATGCGCCTCCGCCCGGTTCGACCATTCCAGACTATAAGAGCGCAGGCATCGGATTTCGCGTGGCGCGATCCCTACACCGAGAAATCCGTGATGGTCCTGAGAGGTATTTCGGGAGGTTTTCAGATAGGTCATCGATTCTTAATGGTGCGATACGGCCTGCAAAGCCGTTTAGACGGGTTCGATTCCCCCGTGCTCGCCTCCGGCTTAGCAGATCGATCTCTTTGGTTCTTGAGTTCGGTCAAACAAACAGCCTCCGTCAGGGGGCTGTTTGCGTTTACGCGCGGCCGAATCTGCGCGTCCGACTCGCTTTAAGCGTCGGCTCAGCCGTAAGCGTCTTCCCAGCCTTCCGATTATTACCCATATCTTTCGGACGCGAGGTTGAACCCAAGTTGCATATCGGCGAGTCGGCGCATTCCGCGCCACATGACGATGTTTCCCGGTGGTGAATCGTTGGCACGTGCAAGGTACCCGCCGAGTTGAGCAATTTTCTCGAGATAGCGGGAGTGCGGCAGCTGATCGCGGGATCTCTTGCTGTCTTTTACCAGGCAGTCGAGGAGATCAATTTCCGCGAGCGTCAGTGCCTTCTCGGGCTCTGCATCGGGACACGTCCGGTTGAGCATGGTCAGCCAGAAAATGCGCCAGCTGATAACGCGAAAAACAGAGATCAGGTTGGCGAGCCGTTCCGCCGTGCGCAGCCGAGACTCCTCGGCATTACACCCAGATTTGAGGATTTTGTGGAACGTCTCGATTTTCCGGCGCATGGCGTACCAATCTGGCTTTTCAATCGCCTCGCGCCGGGATGCCACCGGCAAGCCGGCGATTAATTTCCACTCGATGGGTTTCCGATTCGCTGGCGTATTACATTCGCGCGCATGAACCACGGTCAAAGAGAGAGCTGGATAGCGGCTCTGTTTACCAATTGGTGGTAGCACCTTGATGCGGCGATAGCGGATTTCCAGAACTGCATCGACGACGTTTCCCTTCGGGTCTGAAGTCCGGACGCGATGCAGTCCTTTGAGTTTCACTTCCTCCATCTCCTGAGCGAGTGTGTGGTCGCCATTGCCAACCAAGCGGTCGACGCAGGTACGGACAAGGAAGTGCTTGCCAACGTCTTGCGAGGTACAGAACAACTCGTAGATGTCGCTCTCCCGGTGGCCAATATGCACGCAACGCTGAGGGGCGTCGAATAGCCGGGTTGACTGCCTCAAGTTCTCAAGCCAGCGATAGCTTTCCTTTTCTTCGATCGGCACGCGGGTGGGGTTGATCGTCTTCTTGAGCGCGTTGCAGCCCTTGAACTTACTGCGTGTCCAAACTTTGGTCGCAGCTAGACCAAGCGGCACTCCTTCTGTCGTCACGGCCAAACTGGAATGCATCAGGATGCCGCATTGGGTCAGAGGCTTGCCACGCACCCTGGTCTTGCCGATGAATCCAATGAGTTCTGGCCGATCTCGCTGGTAAGAAAATGCAGTCGTATCCTGAAGGACCAAGATCGGCCTAGTCGCGGCTGTGAAGCGCTCTCTGGTTGCCTGGAAATGGCCGCTTAAGATGTCTTGTTCACAAACCTGACCGTTGGCGAAGAATCGATACGCAGCCTTTGTACTTGCCCAGTCTTGACAGGCGAACGGTATCGTCTGCCCTATACCATTCCAGAACTGTTGAAGCATCAGCCGAAAGCGCTTCTTGAGTCGTTCATCTCGAAAATTGCAGGCAGCACTCTCCTTGTCCATCCACGCCTGCTCGTCTTCCAACGACGGCGAATAACGACGCGAGGAATCGCTCGGCGAATTGGCTTCGTCATTTGATCGTCATCGGAATCCTCATGAGGAAAAGTTAACAGAACAAGAAAAAGTTAACAAGCGAAATTGTGGATAATTGCAAGGCTGAGTTGACGCTTACGATTGGTTAGATTGTGTGAGAAATCGCGACTAGTCTCGCTTTTAAAGAATTTGCCAGTGATCGCATTTCATCAAGGCTTATGTGATCTCCGCCAAAGTCCAATGCTCCCCGAATTCCACCGTTAGGCATGCCACGTAGGACCAAGGAAATAGGGTGTCCGGCCGGGCGTGGCTCTGTGGCCACCGGCTCGCCTATAGTACATGGCAACTCTTCACCCCGCTCAAACGGCAGTTGACTTGACCTCTTGTTACTTGGCATGTAATTCAACAGCGCAGATACGCCGTTCCTAATGGAAGAATCATCACCAGCTCCTGGAGGGAGTGGTATAGATCTCGAGAATTGCTCCTGTAGCCAAACATGATTGATCGCTTCGCGCACATCGAGCGTACCTTTAAAAGAAATCTCAGTAAGGCGTGTAGTGGTTAGATACCCCACTGTCGAAAGAAGGGCAGGCGTACTCCGCAGGTCATAAACTGATGAAATGTAAAATTTAGAGCACTTCGTCCAATCTGATAGCGAAAGAGCGTACAAGGCCATGAACAGAACGTAAGGCGTTATTTGCATTTTTTGCCCAAAAGCAAGAACTTGCTGAGCGAGCACAGGAGATAGAGAGATTTGAAATCTGGTTCTTGGACCCGATATCCGGCCTCCGATCGGAGTGCCGCTTGGGCTGGAAAAGAGAGGAGAGCAATCGACTCTTTTAGCCCAATAGCTGCGTAATTCTAGCGCGTCGTCGCCCTGATACCATTTGCGTTCCGCGATGGCATATTCAAAAAAGCTAAAGTCTCGCTTTGGCTTCTCAGACCGCCCCAGCATTTGGCGAAGATCTTCCTCCAGCACGGTCAACGAATTTCCGTCGCATATGAGATGACTTATCTCCAGCGCGGCGATCGTGTTATTTTGCACCATCGCAACTGCCGCGCGCACAAGCCAATCACCTTCGTGCGGAATTGGCGTCTTTTTCCAATCTTCATAGGATTGGATCGCCTCCGCTGCCGAATTAAACGTTGATAAATTATCGACCTCAAATTTTGACACATCGTTAATGAAAACGAATAGTCTATCCGCCGACTCTACAAATCTTGACGATAATATCGCGTGCTTCTGCACAAGAGTTTTTATAGACTCCTCAACCAAAGTCCTCGGCGTGTTCGGAAAACCTAACGTGAGCGATATAGACTCCGGCTTTTCTGAGCCGCGCCACCATTTCCACCAGACTTTCTGCATCTGTGACGCCTCCAGCTGGTGCGCCGGGTCGATATCCGACGCCGACTGCTCCGGGCGAGGTCCTGATTGCGCTGCCGCGCGCGCACGTCGGTAAGCGGCCAACTCGGTCGCGCAAGTGGTCTCGGTAATGCGACCTCTAAATGCCTCAATCAACTCTGAACCGGACATGAGTGCCATGGCTTCCTCCCAATGATAGTTTGTTAAAGGCGGAAATACAGGTTTATGCCGCATCCGGCCATAAAAAATTCAAACAAAGCTTGTCGATTACCTGCACCGCACCGTTTGCTCTCCTGGCCCAATTTTAAGCCGCCGGCCGTGGTCGGCTGCCGACTCATCGACAAGGCAGATGTCACGGTCTTCCAGCAACAGCAACGCCAAGCGTTTGTGCCGAATTTTCGATAGTAACACAACAATTTCTATTTTACATTATTGCTGTTGCACTATCTCACGCTACGCGTCGTGGGTTAATTATTGATTAACTTATTTTCTGGTCCGAATTACCTGGGCACCGCAGTTCACGCGTGACCGACAGTAAGCGCTAAGTTGCGGTTGCGCCGGATGTGTTGGCCCGGCAGTTCAGGCGAGCGGTACCGACCGTGGCCGGTGCCCTCAGGCGTACCGCCACGCTCCGGGCGCGGTAGCCGCTGACACCACTTCCAATGTGTGGCGATGGTAGCGTTGATGGGCGAGCGCTTGCGGCAGTACTGCGCCGCACTCGTCCGCCACTGATCAGAGTTCAAGCAACTGGTCGATAGTTCTGACGTACAGCTACCTTCACGAAAAATTGCGCGTCAGACGAGAGCGCAACAATTCGGCCATTTGGTACTTCAGAAGTTTTGCGAGAGGCGCTATTGACAAAAAGACTTCCTTGTTCAACAATGGTGAATTTTGAAGAATATTTACATTTTTTATCTACCGCAGCGGTAAGCCGACGCGCGCGGTTCGTTTTATTCCCCAGGAGCGTCTGCGCGCGTCATCGCGACTGAGTGGGACCTAGGGGGAGGGTGAGATTGGTGCTGAAGCGCGGGATGGGTGACAAACCGAACGGTAACGCTGCGTTCACTCTGGGGCTCAAAGCAGGAAGAGGACGACCTGATTCGATTGCTCGTTTGGCCCAAGCACCAACCCGCACAGGCGAGTGCCGCATTAATTGCTGCAAGCCAGGCGTCTAGTAATACGATTGCTGGGCGTAATAAGGCGCGCAGTCCGGACCGAGGCATACGGGCGCGCTCCAAAAATAGTACACATCAACCGATCATACTGTTCATCATGACAAGCACTCATTGCGCAGGAAATTTGGCTAGCGCTGCCGGCAAAGCCCCGTGGGACCTTTCGCTTATGCCAAATTACGACGTGGCACTTCAAGTCGATACTGTTTCGGCAGGCCAAATCACAGAAAAGGAATTCTTGAGGGACTATGTCTCTCAAAATCGCCCATGCCTGATCGTTGGTGCGGCCGCCCACTGGCCGGCCTTCGCTAACTGGAGCTCGATCGAATATCTGAAGCGCTATACAAAAAACGACGTCGTGTCGACGCGCTCTGCGCCTTTATTTGAATACCCTGTTACGGAATTCACGACTCAGGATGCAATTGAAAAAAGAAAGGCGTTCGTATCCGAGAAAATGCCTTTTCATGACTTCTTGGGCCGCGCTTCGACCGAGTCCGGTCAGCTTGTTGTGCACAGTGTGCCGCTCCATTCGTCCGCGTTTGGCGCATTGCTCAAGGATGTCGGCAACTATCGATTTCTTTCCAAGCCGAAGCAATCGAGAGGCTATGCCCCGTTGCGCGCGTTTTTCTATCGGGACTCCTACACCGACTGGCACTACCACCCCTCGGACGAGGCGCTGATGACCCAGCTTGTCGGCGACAAGGAAGTGTTGTTACTGCCGCCGGACGATCGGTCATGGGCTGCTCTCGATCCGGTAGTGCGCAAGAAAGGCTATTTGTACGACATCGATCTCAAAGAATTCCCGGCAGTGGCGCACCTGCAACCCTACCGGATCATGGTCAAGGCAGGCGATGCGCTCTATATTCCTGTCTATTGGTGGCATGCTGTCGCGTCGGCCGACGATAAATTCGGGATAACGGTCGCGGCGACGTTCGGTTCGCCACTGCACGTGGCGGGCGACCTGCGATACCCGATAGCGCGGCTGGTCGCCAAACGCCTTCTGTTGACGCCCTTGATGCCCTTGGTGCTAATGGCTGTCGGCTATGCCTATGCCTGCCGATTTATGTCCATGTTTACTCGGCGCCGACGTAAGGAAATACGCATGGCGTAAGCTGCACTGGACTTCAAGCCGCTCGGCGCACGACATGAAATCGATTGTCCACCTAAAGTCCTTGCCTAGTCCGCTGGGCAATTTCAAAATTGGTTTCTGAGGGGTAATATTGCGGGCGGATCGGTCGCGCGGCGGCTCACCGTGTCGCAGCGCCAATCTGCGATATTCAACAACGTCCTGCGAGCCTCGCGTCCGGGCTCTATTGCGCCCGATGGCGGGGGCACCCATTTCCCTCGTATGCTCAGCGATGTCTGGCCACTTTGAACGAGGCGAATAATGCAGAATGCGATAGGATTAGTTAGTGGGAAATTGCAAACTTAATTTTTCCAGAATGTTGTGCATTTGTGTTTCCACTATGGAAAACTGATGCTACTATACAGCGCAACTTTCTGCGACGCTGCAGATGCGAACTTCATACACCAATAATCTATGCACATCGCTCTTCTATTTTCTTCTCCCAAGCATCCGGTTGTAATTTCCCCGGGGAAAGGGGATAGCTTTGAGGACTTGTGCGCCTACCTAGAAGCCAACACGGTCGCGATGGCGAAACTGCTGCAAGACCACGGCGGAGTCCTGTTTCGCGGTTTCCATGTAGATAGTGCCGAAAAATTCAATTTGTGCGCGCACAAGATGGGGGCCACGCCATTCGGGTACGCAGGAGGGAATTCGCCACGGAAACACGTCGCTGGAGATGTGTATACATCTACTGAGTATCCAGCAAGTGAGTCGATTTCCTTGCACAACGAGATGTCCTATTTGCCGGAATGGCCGAAGCGTCTGTTCTTTTATTGTGCGGAACCGGCGAAAACTGGGGGGCAAACTTCTCTGGCAAGTAATCGCGACATACGGCGTGAAATGCCTGACGACATCGTGGCTCTATTTGAAAACAGGAAGATAAATTATATTCGCAATTTTCACGCGGATATAAAGATTGGCAAGACTTGGCAATCTACATATTGTACGGAAAGTCGGGCTGAGGTTGAAAGGATTGTAGCGCAACAAAAATCGGTGTGTCGCTGGGGGGCGGACGGATCGCTACGGGTAAGTACCCTGTGCGATGCATTTGCAAGCATTCCCGGGATCGATGGCAATTTCTGGTTCAACCAGGCCGAACAATGGCATCCATCGTCCTTGCATCCCGAAATACGTGCCATGCTTGAGCAATGCAATATGCATAGTCATGACTGCGAATTCGAAGATGGCGAGCCGTTTAAGGACGAAATGCTTGACAGGATTCGAGGCGTGCTAAATTCAAGCAAATTGCTGTTCAATTGGCAGAAGAACGATGTCTTAGTGATCGACAATATGTTGACGATGCACGGGCGCGAGCAATTTTCGGGGAATCGAAAGACCCTCGCATATTTATCGGCAACTTGAATCGTCGCGTGCGCAATAGGTCATAAAGAGTTGTTGCTCGCCGGTCTCAGTGCGCCGAAAAGCTGCACTCCCGTCTTCTGGTGTCGATTTGCCTGATGGCTGCACAGGCAACACGACGCTCTGGCCGTCCTGGCCCGCGTTCTGGAGCGCGCGATGGTTCACGTCTCGCCGCACATCCGATTCTATGAACCGGAACGAAGCGCGATTTGCCGAACTTTGATTCCTGGATTGAGAATATGCCGTTCACGAGATCGACGTCGGACCGGTCCACTCCGATGGCCGCGCTTGATCTGAGGCCGGTCGCGACCGTGATCAAGTGCCCATGCCGGTTCACGAAATTTCGACCCCAGTGCCCGGCGCGCTGCCACGTACTGAGCCAAGAAGTCACGCAGCGTACTCATCATGCGCCGCTTGTGTGGCCAAGCCCGCGCCCCGTCAAGGTAAGCGCTAACGCAGCGGCATTATTGGCGCGAGCGGCAAATGTCGATCTCGTACAGGTCGGGCCAGGCGCCCAGCCGGCGGCCGAACTATTCGCAGGCGTTCAAACGGCAGTTGGCCGAGCGGGCTTGCGACGAGAATGTGTCGGTCGCGCAGCTGGCTCTTGAACACGCCTTAAACACTAACATGGTCTTCCATGGCGCCGCCAACTGCGGGCCGCCTTCTGAGTGACGCGACAGCATTGTTGCCGGTCGCGCTGGCTGCAAACGACGTGATGCGACCGGCTAGCGCACAGACTACCCTGATCGAGGTTCGTATCGGTGACGCGGCAGTTCGATGCGAGCCGGCTTCGACGGCCTGGCCGCCAAGGTGGAGACGGTCCTGGCGGAAGATCCGATCAGCGGTTGGGTATTTCGGACCATCGTGCCCAGCCATTCCGGTTCATCGCGCCCACCCGTTCCGGTCTATCGTGCCCAATCTGAGGGCCTGACCGGAATCAGTGGGCACGATACCGGAATGGCTGGGCACGATACCGGAACGGTGTCGTAGCACTCAGAGATGATGTTACGCAAAGTGCATCGATGAAGTGGCATTGGCGCGACGCACCGGCCTTGTTGCCGCTGCCGCTACAGCGTTACGAGATGGCGCACTTCAAGACCGTCAAGGTGCACATCGACTATCACGTCGAGGTTGAGCGTCACCGTTACAGCGTCCCCATTCGCTCGTCGGGCAGGCGCTCGAAGCACGCGTCACCACGTCGGTGGTGGAGCTGATGCACAGACGACAGCGCTTGGCCAGCCATGCCCGTAATAGCCGCCAAGGTGGGTTCACCACGACGACCACGCACATGCCCGCCGCCCACCGCGCTCACAAGGAATGGACGCCGACCCGGCTGGCTCACCGGGGCCAGAGCATCGGTCCGGCGACTGCTGAAGTGGTGACACGCCTGATGGCTGAGAACAAGCATCCGGAACATGGCTAACGTGCCTGCCTGGCCCGCTGGCGCTGGCCAAGCGCTATGGAAAGATAAGGCTTGAAGCGGCCTGCATGCTCGCCTTGCAGATTGGCGCCTGCCAGTACCGCCACGTGCGCGACATCCTCACCAACATCCGCGATCAAAGCGCGCCGGTCACCGCTGGCGAGTGGGTCAGCCCCGACCAGGCCCGCGCCCCCAGGTTCGGTGTCGCGAGCGGCCCGCAGTTCGCGGTACTCACCCTTGCCCAACAAACATGATAACGATCACAAAAAAATCGTACTTTGTGACAATGTGTGAGCCTTTTGGCGTTTTTAGTGGGCAGAATCTAGCTTTTCTAGGTTCTGGTAGCGTGAAAACTCCGTCCATTCCGCCCAAAATGTTATCGATGCCAAATGCAAGTATGAGCAGTCTGTCGGCGAGTCTATGTCCTCCTGGCCAGCGATGAACCCATGGCAAGGTGGCCTTGGGGGGCTCGTTTTCAATGCTGAAGAGCGCTGGCGCTACAGGCACCCGGTCAACTCGACGTCTGCCTTACGAGGGGGGCGGCGAAACACGGCTTTAGGCATGTCCATACCCAATTATCACAGCTTCCTGGCGGCTTGGCCTGATGAGCCATCTAAGACCTTTTATGTGGAATGTGATCGCGGCAAGGCCTCCATCACAACAGCAGCGGTGTGCAGGTCGGGTGGGCCTCAATTGGCTTGTCCAGAGGGCCGGTATCGGATGGCCGTCCACAAAAATCAACCTAGAAATTACCTGGACCATTGGCCGCGGCGTCCGGCATGAAATGTCTGGCGCTACAGTCGCGTCTCCGCCGCCCGATATGGTCGCGCCAAAAATTGATCAATATGGAAAGTGCATTAAATGATTACTAAGACACGTATCGGAGCCGTCGTAGGGCTCCTATTGATTGCAGCGATCGTTGCCGCTTTTTCCTTAAAATCGGCGAGCGCGCTCAAGATGGAGAAATTGAAGTATCGGGTCAGCGGCGTCGATAGCGGGATGATCACCCAAACGGTGACCGCCAGTGGCACCATTAACCCGGTGGCCCTCATCAATGTTGGCTCGCAGATGTCCGGAACCGTGGTGGAGCTAATGGCGGACTTCAACGATCATGTTAAAAAAGGTCAGGTGCTGCTCAAGTTGGACCCCACCATATTTCAGGCCCAGGTCCGACAAAGCGCAGCCAATGTATCATCGGCGTTGGCTTCCGGACGCTTAGCTCGAAGCAATTTTGAACGCAACAAGTACCTTTCCGAAAAAAGCTTTGTGTCGGGCTGGGCGCTTGATCAAGCGCGAAATGAGTTGGAGGTTGCTGAAGCGAATATTGCGGTGGCACGTGCGCAACTGGCTCGTGCACAAGCCGACCTCAATAATAGTGTAATCCGCGCGCCCATTGACGGCGTCGTGGTCAAGCGCGCAATCGATATTGGGCAGACCGTTGCCGCATCCTTTGCGACGCCCACCCTATTTCAAATCGCCCGCGATTTGACCAAGATGCAGATCGATACCAGTGTATCGGAAGCGGACATCGGCGCTCTCAAGTCTGGAATGACTGCCAGGTTTATTGTCGATGCCTATCCGGATAAAGAGTTTGATGCGCATATGCGCGAGTTCAGGCTGGCAGCGAACGTGGTACAGAACGTAGTGAGCTATAACGTCGTATTGGACGTCGAAAACCAGGAGCAATTGCTCAAACCGGGCATGAGCGCTCAAGTACGTCTCATCGTGGGCAGCCGGGAAAACGCATTGCGCATTCCCACCGCAGCTCTGCGATTTCGCCTTTCCGAAAAGGAAACTGAAAAGGAAGCCCTTGAGAGCAGGGAGCGCGAGGCGAAGAAGGGACATGCTACCGCGGCGCTTCCGGTGCCTTCAGCAAATGATGACGTCGCGTTTCGTAACAAGAGCGAACTGACACGATTATTCAAAATATACAAAATTGGCGCTAATAATCAAGCGGTGCCGGTCGATATCCGGATCGGGATGTCGAATTTCCGCTATACGGAAGTACTTGCCGGTGACTTGAAGGTGAGTGACCAAGTCATTACGCGCGCTTTGAGTAGCGGTGGTGGTGAATGAGTGCAGCGCTCATTGGCAGGGGCCCAGAAGGCTTGATAAGTATTCGCAACCTAACCAAAAGTTATATCTCCGGAGGTATTGAAACCAAGGTTTTGTTCGGCGTTGACCTTTCGCTCGACCATGGAAATTTCCTGGCGATTATGGGGCAGTCCGGCTCCGGAAAGTCTACGCTGATGAATATTCTCGGCTGCCTGGACGTCGGAACTCAAGGCAGCTATCTGTTAAATGGCACCGATGTCTCGCAAGTCTCGCGATCGGCGTTAGCGGTCATTCGCAACCAGACAATCGGTTTTGTCTTTCAGAGCTTTAATCTGATCAAACGTACGAGTGTCGTTGAAAACGTCGCGCTGCCGCTGATTTATGCGGGGAGCCCGCGAAAAAAAGCGCATGCAAAGGCCTTGCTTGAGCTTGAGCGTGTCGGCCTTCAGGACTATGCAATGCGCATGCCGAACCAGTTGTCAGGAGGCCAGCAGCAACGCGTGGCCATCGCGCGGGCACTCGTCGGTGATCCGCCCCTTATTCTTGCGGATGAACCTACAGGTAATTTGGATACGAAAACCAGCAATGAAATCATGACGCTTTTTCAAAAGCTGAACGCCGAGTGCGGGATCACGATCGTACTAGTGACCCACGAACCTGATATTGCCGCCAGGGCGAAGCGGCTACTTTGCCTCAGGGATGGACGGGTCCTCCACGATGGGGACGTTGCAGAAGGATTGCGGCAATTGAGCATGAACCACGGCCAACAGAAACGCGCATAGCGACAATAATTCTTCTGAAATTGGGAACTATATGAGTTTTTCGCAGGTGGTAATAGAGGCTCTGCGCTCGATGAGCGCGAACAGATTGCGCACGATGTTGACGATGCTTGGGATTGTTATCGGTATCACCGCCGTGATGATGATGCTGGCGCTCGGCGACACCATGAAGAAGTTCATTGATAAGGAACTCGAGCAGTTGGGAACAAATATGCTGTACGTGTCGCCGGGCTTCGACCGCTCCCAACCCAAGCGCGCGCGTTCAGGCGCGCCAGCGGTGCTCACCATCAACGACGCAGAAGCAGTCGCTGGCTTAAGTAGCCTGACTGCTGCGGCACCCGCAATTCAAGGCTCCGTCACGCTAGCTGCCGGAAACGAATCGTCGGCAGGTCGAGTGCGTGGAATTACGCCCGCGATGTTCAGGATACGCAATTGGAAATTGAAAGAAGGCAATCATTTTACTGACGCCGACGTCAGAAGCGCCGCGCGAATGGTTGTGATCGGCAAGAAAGTCGCAAGGCAGTTCTTTAATCAGAACGATCCTGTGGGGCAATTCCTCCGGATAGAAAACGTTGCTTTTCAAGTCGTCGGTGTCCTTGAAGGTGAGGGCAAGGAGGTCGATGGGGGCGACCTTGCCGATCTGGTTGTGGTCCCGATTACAGCTGCGCGCGCCAATCTGATTCGAGATGACAGTCCCAATAACGTTCACTATCTGCTTGTACAGGGCAAGTCGGGACTAAAACTTGATGACGCGATCGAGGATATCAAGGAAGTATTGCGCGATCGTCACCGCATCAAGGAATCGGACCCTGACGATTTTCGAATTGATAACTTGGCCTCGTTTGCCGACGAAGCGAAGGGTATTAGTGCCGGTGTCGCCGCCTTACTGGGCCTGATCGGGGCCATTTCCCTGATCGTAGGCGGAATCGGGATCATGAATATTATGCTCGTTTCGGTCACGGAGCGAACCCGTGAAATCGGAATACGCATGGCAATCGGAGCCAAACCGCGCGACGTCCTGTTTCAGTTTCTGGCAGAGGCGATTCTCATCTGCGTGGCCGGCGCGGCTGTGGGAATTATGCTGGCAATCGGTGGCGCCGCTGCGATCACCTCAGGTGGAAAATTTGAAGTGTTCGTTACGACTGAGGCCATTGTTGTCTCTTGCGGCTTTTCGAGCCTGCTCGGTGTTTTCTTTGGATACTACCCGGCCCGGCGTGCATCCAAATTGCTTCCTGTCGAATGCCTGCGCTATGAGTAGGTACAGAAACCCTTGTATCTTAATTGATTAGGGAGAGGAAGCTACCCGATCAACAACACCGCGTTAGCTTCGGCCAAGGCCGCGGTGGCCCTAACCGAAGAATTCGCCGCGTTCCTTCGCTTTGTCCTGGTTCGCGGCATGTCTCCTTCCTACATTGGAAAGCCTGATTCAGTGCGACATTCATTACTGTGGACCCGATTTCCATTTTTTTCCCGGCTACTAGTTTGGGTCATGATCCCGGCACTAGTCGTGGCGGGCTGGCTGTTTGCCAGCTTGTTTAACAGTCT
>CAMLHI010000002.1 GCA_946479705.1 uncultured Oxalobacteraceae bacterium | reverse complement strand
GCGTCGCGCTGCTCGACCTTGCCGTCATGGTTTTGCCACTCGTTGATCAGGGCCACGACCGGCTGGTCGGTGGCGCTGTCGAACTCGGTGGAATTGGCATTGGCCAGGCCAGCCTTGTGGCGCGCATATTCGATCAGCGCGACCTGCATGCCCAGGCAGATGCCCAGGTAAGGCACGCCGTTTTCGCGGGCGTAGCGGGCGGCCATGATCTTGCCTTCCACGCCGCGCTTGCCGAAGCCGCCCGGCACCAGGATGGCGTCGTACTTGGCCAGGTGGGCGCAGCCCTTCGATTCGATTTCTTCCGAATCGAGGTATTCGATGTTGACGCGGCTTTCGGTGTGGATGCCGGCGTGGCGCAGCGCTTCGGTGAGCGACTTGTAGGACTCGGTCAGGTCGACATACTTGCCGACCATGCCGATGGTGACGGTTTCCTTCGGATGCTCGAGCGCGTAGATCAGCTTGGTCCAGACCGACAGGTCGGCCGGCGGCGCTTCGATGCCGAGGGCTTCGCAGATGATCGCGTCCAGGCCCTGGTCGTGCAGCATCTGCGGCACTTTATAAATGGTGTCGGCATCCCACACGGAAATGACGGCCTGCTCTTCGATGTTCGAGAACAGCGAAATCTTGGCGCGCTCGTCGTCGGGAATCGGACGGTCGGCGCGGCACAGCAGGGCGTTCGGCGAAATGCCGATCTCACGCAGCTTTTGCACGCTGTGCTGGGTCGGCTTGGTTTTCAGTTCGCCGGCCGAGGCAATGAAGGGCACCAGGGTCAGGTGCACGAAGGCGGCGTTCTTGCGGCCGGCGCGCAGGGACAGCTGGCGCGCCGCTTCCAGGAAGGGCAGCGATTCGATATCGCCCACGGTGCCGCCGATTTCCACCAGCGCCACGTCCACGCCTTCGGCGCCGCGGTAGATGTAATCCTGGATTTCATTGGTGATGTGCGGGATGACCTGCACGGTCTTGCCCAGGTACTCGCCGCGGCGTTCCTTGCGGATCACCGATTCGTAAATCTGGCCGGTGGTGAAATTGTTCACCTTGCGCATGCGGGTGCTGATGAAGCGCTCGTAGTGGCCCAGATCCAGGTCGGTTTCGGCGCCGTCATCGGTGACGAACACTTCGCCGTGCTGCATGGGGCTCATGGTGCCCGGATCGACGTTGATGTACGGATCGAGCTTGAGCATGGTGACTTTGAGGCCGCGCGATTCGAGGATCGCGGCGAGGGAGGCGGCGGCAATCCCTTTACCCAGGGAAGACACGACGCCACCAGTGACGAAGACAAATTTGGTCATTGCAGATAGTGCCGAACGGCACGTGCGGGAAATTGAAATTATAACTTAAAGCGCGCCGGAACAGGCGCCTTGTCAATTTACCCAGGGTAGCCGGACGGGGCGGCGCTTCCGCAAAAAAATTTCCACAAAGAATTTAATGCCGGGCGCCGGCCGGTCGTCTTGTACTTGGGAGGGCAACGACACCGTTGTTGCACCGGATAACCCAAAGGAGCCATACCATGTTGAGCCTGCACACCAACGCATCCGCACTGTCCGCACAAAACGCCATCGGTTCGTCGCAAAAAGCGCTGTCGACCTCGATGACCCGCCTGTCGACCGGCTACCGCATCAACTCCGCCGCCGACGATGCTGCCGGCCTGCAGATCGCCACCCGCCTGAACACCCAGGTCAGCGGCATGCACGTCGCGATGCGCAACACCCAGAATAGTACCTCGATGCTGCAAACGGCCGAAGGCGCCTTCGACGAAGTCAAGAACATGCTGGTGCGGATGAAGGACCTGGCCACCCAGGCTGCCGATGCCTCCTCCACCACCTCCGACCAGGCCGCAATGCAGGCCGAATTCGATGCCCTGGGCAAGGAACTCTATAACGTGATGAATAACACCTCTTTCGGCGGCGGCAAGCTGCTGGCCGGCGGCACCCTGGCCGCGGCGATGACGTTCCAGATCGGCGCCAGCAGCGCCGAAACCATGGGCATCGACGTCAGCGCCGACATGACCACCGTGGGCGCCTCGCTGCTGGCGGTGTCGGCGAAATACGTCGCCGCGCCGGCCGCCGCGGCCGGCACTGAAATCGCCAGCGGCGCCGCCGCCAACGCCTCCATCACCGCCATCAGCACGGCCATCAGCGACGTCGGCAACGTGCGTTCGGCACTGGGCGCGGCGCAGAACCGCCTCGACCACGTGTACAACAACTTGTCGAGCATGAGCACCAACGTGAGCGCCGCATCGGGCCGCATCATGGACGTCGACTTCGCCACGGAGTCGTCGAACATGACGTCGAACCAGATGCTGACCCAGGCCGGCACCGCGATGCTCAAGCAGGCCAACAGCATGTCGGGCATGGTGATGTCGCTGCTGCAGTAATCGCGCGCAGCTTGCGGCCCGCTGCGGCGGGATCGGCAGGAGCCAACCAGACTTCCTGGTTGGCTTTTTTTTCACCTGTTTTCTGGAGGTTCCGCCATGGTGCTCGACAAAGTCGCCGCCGCAGTTCCGCCCGCGCCGCCGACGCCGCCGGACCAGGCGCAGCTGCGGCGCCAGCTGGCCCCGCCCTTCCCCGACCCCGGCGCGCTGGCCGCGTCGTGGCGCGCGATGGTGTGCACCCATGCCGTCCAGCGCCAGGCCATCCAGCAGGGCGAACCGTGGCGTTTCGGCGTGCATGCGGGGGGGCGCCAGCCACTGTGGCTGAAACTGGTCGCCACCGACGGCGAGCCGGCGCACCAGCCGCGCGGGCGCAGCGCGCGCATCGCGCTGCGGCTGGAGGCGAGCCTGCCCGGGCTGGGCCAGGTGGCCGCACAGATGGAAGCGGTGGGCGGCGCGATCCACCTCGAGCTCGCGGCGGCCCGGCCGGCCGCACTGCCGCATCTGCGCGGCCTGCTGCCGGCGCTGCACGAGGCGATCGCGCGCGCCGGCCTGGTGCCGCGCCGCTGCAGGGTGGCAGGCGGCCTGCCGGTCGGCAGCCTGTGGCGCCACTGCCCGACCGGCGCGCAGGCCGCCGCGCTGGCGCAGCCCCTGTTCCTGGCGATGGCCGAGATCGCGCTGCTGCTGGCGCACACGGCCCCGCCGCCGGTCGCTATCCGAGCGTTCCGATGATGCTCACTGCGCGGTTTTCGGGAATCTCGTTGTACGACAAGACGTGCAGGCCGGGCGCGAACAGACGCGCATAGCGCGCCAGCAGAGGCCGGATCTGCGGCAGTACCAGCAGCAGCGGCGGCGTGGCCGCCTGCTTCA
Organism: uncultured Oxalobacteraceae bacterium; assembly: GCA_946479705.1. The sequence continues at coordinate 36,169 of CAMLHI010000002.1, read as the reverse complement.
TCTGTTCGCGCGCGACCGGCATGTTGAGCTGGAGCTGGGACAGCAGGTGCGGGTCGATCGGGTAGTTGTCAAGCGCCACCTTGCCGGACTGGCGCACCTGGTTCAATGCACCGAGCAGCATGTTTTCCAGCTCGCCGGACAGGTTAAACGCTGGCATCTCGCTGCGCGTGCCGTACAGGCCGGAGACGATCTGGCGCCGCAGCGCGCAGCGCACCTCGGCCGCCAGCAGGATCGGATCCTTGGTCGTCTCCGAGCTGTCGAGCAAGGTGGTGGCCACCGCCACGATATCCTTCAGCGAGACATTCTCGGCCAGCAGCACGCGGAACACGCGCAGCATCTGGGTATGCGTGAGGGCCTTGTCGAGCGCCGCCGCCAGTTTCGGCGCCAGCGCGCCGAGGCGCTCCATCAGGGCCGGCACGTCTTCGTGGCGGAACAGCTCGGGCAGGTAGTCCCGGATCAGCTTCGAGACGTGGGTGGCGATCACGCTGGGCGCCTCGATCACCTGGTAGCCCATGCCGAGCGCCTTGGCCTTCTCGCCCATCTCGATCCAGGTCACCGGCATGCCGTAGGCCGGTTCCACGCCGGGAATGCCATCGATCTGGCCGTACACGGTCGGCGACGGCAGCGCCATCAGGCGGTCGGCGAACACTTCGGCCTGCGCCACCACGCTGCCGCCCAGCACCACCGCGTACTGGGTCGGCTTGAGCCCGAGGTCGTCGCGCACCAGCACCGGCGGCAGCAGGATGCCCATCGATTCCGACAGGCTCTGGCGCACGCCCTTGATGCGTTTCTGCAGCGGCTCGCCCTGCTCCTTCTCGATCAGCGCCACCAGCTTGTAGCCGAGCGTAAGCTGCAGCGCCGGCACGGCCGGCAAGTGCTGCCATTCCAGTTCGGGCGCGCGCTCGTCGCGCAAGGCGGCCTGGATCGCGCCGATGTCCTGGCCCTCAGGCTGCGTCACGCGCTGCGCCAGGCGCCAGCCGACAAAGGCCAGCAAGGCCGAGAACAGCATGAACATCAGCCACGGCATGCCTGGCACCAGCGCCAGCGCGAACAGCATGCCGGCCGCGCTGAACAATACGGTGGGCGAGGCCAGCAGCTGGCCGCCGACCTGCTGTTCGACGGTGCCCGAATCGCTGATGCGGGTGACCAGGATGGCCGCCGCGGCCGACAGCAGCAGCGCCGGGATCTGCGCCACCAGGCCGTCGCCGATGGTCAGCAGCGCGTACTGGCGGAACGCGTCGCCGAACGAAAGCTGGTGCATCAGCGCGCCGATCGCCACCCCGCCCACCATGTTGATCACCAGGATCAGCATGCTGGCGACAGCGTCGCCGCGCACGAACTTCGAGGCGCCGTCCATGGCCCCGTAAAAGTCCGCCTCGGCCGCCACTTCCAGGCGCCGCAGCTGGGCCTTCTCCTGGTTGATCAGGCCCGCGTTCAGGTCGGCGTCGATCGCCATCTGCTTGCCGGGCAGCGCGTCGAGGGTGAAGCGCGCCGACACCTCCGAGATCCGCTCCGCGCCCTTGGTGACCACCACGAAGTTGATGATCATGAGGATCACGAACACCACCAGGCCAACCACGAAATTGCCGCCGATGACCACATTGCCGAAGGCCTCGATCACCTGGCCGGCGGCGTGCGTGCCCTCGTGGCCCTTGAGCAGCACCACGCGCGTTGACGCGACATTGAGCGTCAGGCGCATCATGGTGGTGGCCAGGATCACAGTCGGGAACACCGAGAAATCGAGCGGCCGCCTGGCGCTCACGCTGACCAGGATCACGATCATCGCCAGTACGATGTTAAAGGTAAACAGCACATCGAGCAGCACCGGCGGCAGCGGCAGGATGATCATCGCCAGGATCACCAGCAGGAACAGGGGGGTGGCGATCTGGTGGCGGCGCATTGCGGCGACCAGCCGGTTCAGCAGATTCATGATGGGACGACCTCACTCAAATGGGATGGCACGGCAAGCTCCTGCGGCATGGCCGGCAGCGCGCCGCGGCGGCCGGCGCGGAAGGCCTTCAGCTGCAGCACGTAGTTGAGCACCTGCGATACGGCCTGGTACAGCGCGACCGGAATCTGCTGGTTGACTTGGCTGGTGTTGTAGATGGCGCGCGCCAGCGGCGGCAGCGGCAGGATCTCGATGCGGTGTTCCTGCGCGAGCTGGCGGATGAACAGCGCCATGTCGTCCACGCCCTTGGCCACAACGAAGGGCGCCGACGCCCTCCCCTCGTCGTACTTCAGCGCCACCGCGTAATGCTCGGGGTTGACCACCACCACATCGGCGGTCGGCACCGTCTTGCGCACGCTGCGGCGCGCGATCTGGCGCTGCAGCTGACGCACGCGCTGCTTGATCTCGGGACGGCCTTCGGAGCTCTTGTGCTCGTCCTTGATGTCCTGCTTGCTCATGCGCTGGTTGCGCGCGAAGAAGAAAGCCTGGGCCGGCACGTCGACGATCGCGAAGATGACGAACACCGCCACCATCGCCATCAGGCCGTCGAGCATCAGGCCGGCGCCGGCCAGCATGGCGCGCTCGAGCGGCATGCCCTGCAGGTGCACGTAGTGACGCAGCGAAGAGCGCGCCACGTGCACCAGCACCGCGCCGACCAGCGCCGCCTTGGCCACCGCGGTGGCCAGCTCGAAGCCATGCTTGGGCGCGACGAGGCGCCCGAGGTTGGCGCCGGGCGAAAGGCGCGACAGCTGCGGCGTCCAGTGCCCGAAGTGCAGCACCCAGCCGCCCGGCACCAGGCCCCCGAGCACGACCGCCAGCGGCACCACGAACAGCGGCAGCAGCATGCGGACCAGCAGTCCGGCGGCACCGAGGAAGACGGTGCTCATCGCGTTGTCGAGCGAGCCGGCGCTGCCCAGCGGCGCAACACACAGGCGGAACAGCTGGCGGAAGCTGGCCAGGTAGCCGGGCAGCAGCAGCACGAACAGCTTGAGGCTGACCAGGATGCCGAGCGCGGTGGACAGGTCGCGCGAGCGCACCACCTGCCCCTGCTCGCGCGATTTGCGCAGCTTCTGGGGCGAGGCCTTTTCGGTCTTGTCGCCGCTGCCCTGATCAGCCATGGGCGGCCACCTGCATCTGCTGCTGGATCAGTTCCAGCACGCGCCGGCTCATGCCGATGTAATGCTCGGGCACGAAGCGCACGATGTAGCCGAGCATGGCCAGGCCGAACAGCGTAATCGCCGAAAAGCCCAGCGAAAACAGGTTCAGCGAAGGCGCGACCCGGTTCAGGAAACCGAAGCCGATCTGCACCACCAGCGTCGAGAACACGATCGGGATCGCCAGCAGGATGGCGGCGGCGAACACCCAGCCCACCCCGGCGGCCACCGCCTGCAGCAGCGGCGCGCCGAAGCCGGCGCCGACCGGCCAGGCCTTGAAACTGGCGCCCAGCACGCCGGTCAGCGCGAGATGGCCGTCGATGGAGAAGAACACGATGATGCACAGGATCGACAGCAGCCCCGAGACCACATCCGAGGAGGTGCCGTTCATCGGGTCGTTCATCGCCGCCATTGCCAAGCCCATCTGGCTCGACACCAGGTAGCCGAGCACCATGATGACCGACATGCTGAGATGGAAAGCCAGCCCCAGCACGCCCCCCACCACCAGTTGCTCGACGGTCGCGGCCACGCCGTGCATCGACATCGGATCGATCGCCGCGCCGCCCTGCACCGCGGGCAGCAGGATGACGGCAAGCGCGATCGAGACCAGCACGCGCAGCATGACCGGCACCATGGCGTCGCCGATCACCGGTGCGGCAGTCAGCAGTGCCATCGAGCGGCAGAACGGCCACCACAGGGTGGTCAGCATTGGCAGCAACTGATTGAAAATGGCTTCCATCGCAGTTCCGTCAGCCGACCAGCGTGGCGGCGCGCTGGAAGATCGAGACGCAGAAATCCATCAGGTAGCCGGCAATCCAGCGGCCGCTGACGATGATGGTCAGCAGGGTCACCAGCAGGCGTGGCAGAAAGCTCAGGGTTTGCTCGTTGATCTGGGTGGCCGCCTGCACCAGCGCCACCAGCAGGCCCACGACCAGGCCAGGCACCACCAGCAGCATCACCAGCAGCATCACCACGCGCAGGGATTCGGCGACCAGGTCGACCGCGATGTCGGGCGTCAGCATGGCACGCTCAATAGGCCTGGATACTGGTGACGAGCGTGTTGACGGTCAGGGTCCAGCCGTCGACCAGCACGAACAGCAGCAGCTTGAACGGCAGCGAGATGACCAGCGGCGAGAGCATCATCATCCCCATCGCCATCAGCACCGAGGACACCACCAGGTCGATGATCAGGAACGGGATGAACAGCATGCAGCCGATCTGGAACGCAGTCTTCAGCTCGGAGAGCACGAAGGCGGCCAGCTTGACGGTGAAGGCGCGGTCCTGCGGCAGGGTCGCGGCGCTCTCGCCGGCCAGGTGGGCGATCTGGTTCAGCGCGGGCTTGCTGGTCTGCGCGAGCATGAAGCGCGACAGCGGCGCCTCGGCGATCTGGAGGGCCTGCTGCAGGCCGATCTGGTCCTTGTCGTACGGGACGAACGCTTCGTTCCAGACCTGGTTGCCGATCGGCCGCATCACCAGCAGGGTCAGGATCAAGGCGATGCCGGTGACGATCCGGTTCGGCAAGCCCTGCTGCAGGCCGAGCGCCTGGCGCAGCAGCGACAGCACGATGACGAAGCGGGTGAAGCTGGTCATCATCATGACCAGTGCCGGGAGCAGTCCCAGCACCGTCATCAAGATCAGGATCTGGCTCTTGACCGTGAGCTCGCTCTTCGCCCCCGGCAGCACGCCCGCCAGCAGGTCGGCCGCCTGCGCCGGCCCGGCCAGGCAGCACAGCGCGAGGATCGCCAGGCCGGCGCCGGCCGCACAGCGCATGCTGCGCGTCATGGCGCCATCAGGTCGAGGTTCAGGCCGTCGAGGTCGAGCACCTTCAATGCGTAGTTTTCGCCCGCCACCACCACTTCGGCGCGGCCGATCGGCGTGCCGTTGACCTTGATGGTCAGCGGTTCGCCGGCCAGCACGTCGAGTTCGACCACGCTGTCCGGGCCGATCGCCATCAGGTCCTGCAGCGAAATCCGGGCCGAGCCCACTTCCAGCGTCAGCGTGACCGGGATCTTGCGCATCATCTGCGGCAGGTCGCGCCGTGGCCGGGCGGCCGGGGCGCTGGCCTGCCCGATGAGCATCTTCATCTCTTCTTCTACGCCGTCGAGCAAGTCTTCGTCGAGGCTGGTGTCGTTCATTTCCATTCAGGCGGCATCCTCAAATGCGGTTAAACAAAGTTTCCCTTTGTGTTCGTTCACCAGTGCGGTGAACAGGCGCGATTCGTCGAGCAGGACCTCGGCGCGGTCCAGGCTGATCGGCACCACCGTGCCGACCTGCAGGTCGAACAGGGCGCCGAGCGGCATTTCCTTGCTGGCCAGGCGGGCATCGAGCTTGACCTTCAGGACCGCGGCCAGCGGCGCCGGCGCGGGCGGCCGCGCGGCCGCCACGCGCGGCGGCTGCAAACCGCGCAGCAGCGCGATCATCAGCTCGGTGCCCAGGACCAGCCAGAACTGGCCGCTCACGCCGCTGTCCGGATTGCGCATCCTGACGCAGGCGACCCAGGCCCCGCTCAGCGGCTGGGCCGGCTGGCGCGCCTGGCCGGCCGGGGCCAGCGCCGGCGGCAGCTTGCCGCCATTGAGGTCGATGCGCCGCACCAGCATGTGCGCCAATTGCAGGCCGAGCGCATCGGCCAGCCGTTCTTCGGTCGCAGTGACGCGCGCCTCGGCGGCCGCGCCCTGGCCATAGCGGTGCTCCAGCACGGCCAGCAGCAGAGCGCGCTCGATCGACCATGTCACCTCGCCGAACGCGCTCCAGCGCCGCGCTGCCGCGCTCTCGTCGATCCGCTCGAAGCCGACTCGCTCGACCTGGAACGCGCCCCAGTAGCGGCGGTGCCCCGGCAGCAAGAGGGCCTGGCGCAAGTCGTCCTGCAATTGCGCGGCAAAGCGGTGCAGCAGGTGTACCGGCCGCCCCAGGAAGCAAGGATCGAGTACCTGATAGGGCGAGTTCTGGGTCATGGCCTGTCCATTCGTTCCTTGTAACTGTGGGTGATTGTCGACCGGTCGATCAGCATACGGCATTGTATGCAACTATTGTCAAACGTCAATATCTATTATTTTTAATTAAAATTTCTTTACAAGAAGATTTCCATGCAGTAATGTTCGGTTCGGATCCGGTTGGCTCTCCCGCAGAACCTAAGAAGAATCTCGTAAGCAATTGATCCTTATGGATTTTTAAGAAATATGGGAATGCCTGCGTGCGGCCAGCGGTCAGGGCTGCAGGAAAGCAGCTGCACAAGGCGGCAGCGTTGGCTCCACAATCCGCCATGAAAATTTCACAATATGGAATTCCAATCCACCCATGATTGGAATTTGAGCAATGAAAAGGGCAAGCGCATGGGCTATGAATTTGCACAATCGATCCAGTCGGACCTGTCCGCGCTGACCGGCGCGCTGCACCGCAGCGGGCCGGCCGCCATCGCGCCGCCGCGGCACGACCAGGCCGAGTCCGGCGCCTCGTTCGCCGACAGCATGCAGGCCGCATTCGCCGGCGTGAACGCCGACGACCGCGCGGCGGCCCAGAAGATGGCGGCGGTCGACAGCGGCCAGAGCGACGACCTGGTGGGCGCGATGCTGGCCAGCCAGCAGGCCAACCTGTCGTTCTCGATGCTGGTCCAGGTGCGCAACAAGGTGGTCGGCGCGGTCGATGAACTGATCAAGCTGCCGATCTGACGCGCCGCCCATGCTTGCCAAGCTCATTTCGCGGTTCCAGCAGCTGCGCGCCGGCCCGGGCCTGCCCGCCGTGCCGCCGGCGCTGCTGAAGAACCTGCTGCCGCTGCTGCTGCTGGCGATCGGCGTCACCGCCGTCGTGCTGCTCTACTTCTGGAACGACCAGGCGGGCTACAAGCCGGTGTTCGGCGCGCGCGAAAAGGTCGCCGCGGCCGACATGATGGCGGTGCTCGACGCCGACCACATCCCCTACCGCGTCCATCCCGACAGCGGCCAGGTGCTGGTCCCCCAGGGCCAGCTCGGCAAGGTGCGCATGCTGCTCGCGTCCAAGGGCGTCACCGCGCAACTGCCGGCCGGCCTCGAACTGATGGACCACAACGATCCGCTCGGCGTCAGCCAGTTCGTGCAGGACGTACGCTTCCGCCGCGGCCTCGAAGGCGAGCTGGCGCAAAGCATCATGAGCCTCGATGCGATCGCCAGCGCGCGCGTGCACCTGTCGATCGCCAAGTCGACCTCCTTCGTGTCGAGCGACGGCGAGAAATCCTCGGCCGCGGTGGTGGTTGCCACCAAGCCGGGCCGCACCCTGCCGCCCGAATCGATCGCCGCCATCGTCAACATGGTGGCCGGCAGCGTCGCCAGCCTGAGCCCGGCGCGCGTGAGCCTGGTCGACCAGGCCGGCAATCTGCTGTCCTCGCACATCGACCTGAGCGATGGCTTCGACGCCGCCAGCAATCCCAGCGACAACGCCAAGCGCATCCAGGACGAGGTACGCCACAACACCCATGAGCTGCTGGGCCAGGTCATCGGCGAGCAGAATTTCAAGCTGTCGGTCACCGCCGCGGTCGACAACGACCGCGTCGAACAGACGGTCGAAAAATATGGCGAAACGCCGAAAATCACCAGCGAAGCGATGCGCGACGAACAGGACCGCAACCGCATGCCGCTGGGCGTGCCCGGTTCGCTCAGCAACCGCCCGCCGCAGCCTGCGCCCGATCCCGCCAAGCCGGGCGCCGACGACGACGCCGGCAACCGCAAGAACGCCACCACCCGCCAGTATGCCTACGACCGCAGCATCATCCAGACCAAGCGCAGCCGCGGGCGCTTGCAAAAGCTCAGCGTGGCCGTGGTCCTGAACCATGCCGCCGCCCCCAACCGCACCGCGTGGACGCCGGCCGAACTGGCCAATATCGAACGCATCCTGCGCAGCGGCCTGGGGATCGACGCCGAGCGCGGCGACAGCCTGGCGGTGTCCGCCCTCGCCTTCCCGCCGGTGCCGCCGGCACCGGCCTGGTGGGAGCAGCGCGACAACCTGGCCGATGGCGCGGCCTGGGCCGGCTATGCGATCGCCGCGCTGCTGGCGTTCGCCCTGGTGGTGCGCCCGCTGATGCGCATGCTGGGCCAGCGTCTGGCGCCGCCGCTGCTCGCGCCCGACCTGCAACTCGGCATGGCCGGCGCCGGCGCGGCGCAGGGCGCGGCACTGCCGGCCGCGCAGCCGGTGCCCGCGCCGGTCATGCCCCTGCTCGAAAGCTACCAGCTGCCGCCCGCCGATTCGGCGGTCGACGTCATGGTCAGCCATTTGAAGGTCCTGGCCGGCAAGGAGCCGGAACGGGTCGCGGAAGTCGTCAAACAATGGATGCAGAAAAATGGCCGAACTGAATAGCTACCTCGATCCGGACGCCGACGTCCAGGCGGGCCTGAGCCCGGTGGAGCAAGCCGCCATCATCCTGCTCAGCATTGGCGAAGAGCCGGCCGCCGCGGTGCTGCGCTGCCTGTCGCGCGAGGAGCTGCTGGAAGTGACCCAGGTAATGTCGCGCATGAGCGGCATCAAGGTCGAAGCGGTCAAGCAGGTGATGCAATCGTTTTTCGACGACTACCGCCAGCAGAGCGGTGTGCAGGGCGCCTCGCGCAGCTATTTGAAACGCTCGCTCGACATGGCGCTCGGCAGCGACATCGCCAACACCGTCCTCGACAGCATCTATGGCGACGCGATCCGGCCCAAGATGGCGCGCCTGCAGTGGGCCTCGCCGAAGTGGCTGGCCGAATTCATCTCCAACGAGCATGTGCGCATGCAGGCGGTGTTCCTCGCCTTCGTGCCGCCCGCGCTGGCCGGCCAGGTGCTCGAGGCGCTGCCGCTGCAGGTGCGCGACCTGGTGCTGCTGAACCTGGCCCGTCTCGACGAGATCGACCGCGACCTGCTGGCCGAACTCGATGACCTGGTGGGCCGCTGCCTCGGCTCGCTCGACATGCAGAGCGCGGCGGTGGAAGGCCGGCGCCAGGCCGCCGAGATCCTGAACCGCCTGCCCGGCAACCGCCAGCTGGTGGTGGAGGCGCTGCGCGTGCACGATCCCGAAGTGGTGTCCGAAATCGAGCAGTCGATGTACCACTTCATGCTGCTGGCCACCCAGTCGGAACAGGCGCTGATGCGCATCATCGAAGAGGTCCCGCTGGAACAGTGGGCGCTTGCGCTGAAAGGCGCCGAACCGGCGGTGCGCGACGCCGTGCTCAAGACCATGCCGCGCCGCCAGGCCCAGAACTTCGACGACATGATGCGCCGCGCCGGCCCGATGCCGCTGTCGCGCATCGAACAGGCGCGCCGCGAGATCATGGCAAGCGTGAAGGCGCTGGCCGACGCGGGCGAGATCGAAGTGCAGCTGTACGCCGAGGCGACGGCCGAATGAGGCAATACCGCCCCTACCGCTTTCCGCCGCTGGTCCAGTCCGGGCTGCCGGGCGGCGCTGTGCCCGGCGCCGGCGAGCAGGCCGACGGCCAGTGGCGCGCCGCGCTCGGCGAAGGCTATGAACAGGGCCGCCGCGAGGGCTACGAATACGGTCTCGAGCAGGGCCGTGCGGACGGCCACGACGCCGGCCGCGCGGATGGGCTGGCGCAGGGCCGGGCCGAAGGCCGGGCCGAGGTGTGCGCAGGTTTCGACCAGCTGGCCAAACCGGTCGACGCCCTGTTCAAGGGGCTCAAGAAGCTCAAGTCCGACTACCGCGGCGCGCAACGCAAGGAAGTGGTCGAGCTGGTCGCCAAGGTGGCGCGCCAGGTGATCCGCGCCGAACTGGCCTTGCAGCCGAACCAGCTGCTGTCGCTGGTCGATGAAACGCTGGCCTCGATGCCACCGACGCGCGACCAGATCGACGTGTTCCTCAATCCCGAGGAATGCAAACGCATCATCGAGCTCGATCCGAAGCGGGCCAAGCGCTGGAACCTGCTGGCCGATGCGCGCCTGGAGCCGGGCGAGTGCCGCATCCGGGCCGGCGACGAGGAAGTCGACGCCGGCAGCCAGCAGCGCCTGGCGGCCGTGATGGAACAGGTCAGCACCCAGCTGGCCGCTGCCGCCGAAGGGAGCGCGCCATGATCGGCGAGCTCCTGCGCAGCGTCGAACTGGACAGCGTGCCGCTGGCGACGCCGACCGGGCGCCTGGTGGGCGCCTCCGGCCTGCTGCTCGAAAGCGCCGGCTGCCGCCTGCATACCGGCCAGCGCTGCCAGATCGAAACCGTCGAGGGCGACTGGCTCGACGCCCAGGTGGTGGGCTTCCGCGGCAAGGTGTCGTTCCTGATGCCGTTCAAAAAGGCCGAAGGCCTGACCACCGGCGCGCGCGTGGTACCGGCGCCGGACCAGGCACGCCTGCAGATCGGCCCATCCTGGCTGGGCCGCATGATCAACGGCATCGGCGAGCCGATCGACGGCCTGGGCGCGCTGGGCGGCGCGCACGCGCTCGAAGCGGCGCCGCCGCGCGTGAACCCGCTGCGCAAGAAACCGGTCAGCGAAGCGCTCGACGTCGGCGTGCGCGCGATCAACAGCATGCTGACGCTGGGCCAGGGCCAGCGCGTGGGCCTGATGGCCGGCAGCGGGGTCGGCAAGAGCGTGCTGCTCGGCCTGATCACGCGCCAGACCGTGGTCGACGTGGTGGTGGTCGGCCTGATCGGGGAACGCAGCCGCGAAGTGCGCGAGTTCGTCGACATGTCGCTCGGCGCCGATGGCCTGCGCAAGGCGGTGCTGGTGATCGCGCCGGCCGACGAATCGCCGCTGATGCGTATCCGCGCAACCGAACTGTGTCACGCGATCGCCGCCCACTTCCGCGACCAGGGGCACAACGTGCTGCTGCTGGTCGATTCGCTGACGCGCTACGCGATGGCGCTGCGCGAAGTGGCACTGGCACTGGGCGAGGCGCCCGCCACCAAAGGCTATCCGCCATCGGTCTTCTCGCACCTGCCGCAACTGGTGGAAGGCGCCGGCAACGGCGAGAACCCGCAAGGCAGCATGAGCGCCATCTACACGGTACTGGCGGAAGGCGACGACCAGCAGGACCCGGTGGTCGACACCGCGCGCGCGATCCTCGACGGCCACATCGTGCTGACGCGCGAGCTGGCCGAGCGCGGCCACTATCCGGCGATCGACATCGGCGCCTCGATCAGCCGCTGCATGAACCAGGTGATCGGCAAACCGCATATGGAGGCGGCGCGCGCACTGAAGATGTCGATGGCGCGCTACGCCCGCGTGCGCGACCTGATTCCGCTCGGCGCCTACGCGCGCGGGGCCGATCCGGTCACCGACCGCGCGGTCGACCTGCATCCGCAGATCGAAAGCTTCCTGCGCCAGGGCACCAAGGAAGGTGCCCCGTTCGCGCCCTGCGTGGAACAGCTGGAAGCGATGATGGCATGAGCGCGCACCGGACCCGCAACCTGTCCACCCTGGTGCAGCTGCGCAGCACCGAGGTCGAGCGCCTGCAGCAGGACATGGCGCACAAGGAAAGCACGCGCCAGCGCTATGCGAACAGCATCGAGCAGCTGGCCGCGCTGTGTACCGGCAGCGGCACGAGCGGCACGCTGGCGCCCGCGCTGGCCGCCAACTGCGGCGCCTACAAGGAAGCGCTGATCCGGCTGGCCGACACCCATCGCACCGACCTGGCCCTGCACGAAGCGGACATGGCGCACACCCGGCTGGCGCTCAATGCGGCCCATGCGCGGCGCGAGGCGCTGGCGCTGATGCTGACGCGGGAGCAGAAGCTGCAAGACACGGAGCAGCAGCGCCGCGAGCGCAAGCAGCATGACGAATTGGCAACGCAGTCGTGGATGCGGGAACGGACATGAGCCGATTTCATGAATCGACCCGGGCGGTCGCCTTATTACATGGCAGCCCCCGTCCATCCCTTTCCAGGAGCCGAGCATGAGCACCACTTCCAGCGCCACCTTCGACCCGGTGTCGACCGCCACCCAGCTGGCCACCGCCTACACGGCCAACGCTCGAGCCGCAATCAAGACCCAGGGCGACCAGGCGACGGCGACATCCGCCGCCATCACCAAGCTGCGCTCCGCGCTCACCGAGTTCACCGGCGCGCTGGGCAGCCTGTCGGCCAAGAAGAGCGTGATCGCCAACGTGGCCTCGTTCAGCGACACCGCGCTCGGCAGCGCCAGCGCCGGGGCCAGCGCTACCCCGGGCAGCTACAGCCTGTTCGTGGAGCAGGTCGCGCGCGCGCACCAGGTGTCGTTCGGCGGCCTGTCCGACGGCGCGACCGCCAGCAACAACGGCACGCTGGCGGTCACGGTCGGCGCGAGCACCTTCAATGTCAACCTCAGCGCGGCAGACAAGAACGGCAACGGCCAGCTGTCACCGACCGAGATCGCCGCCGCCATCAACACCAGCGCGGGCAATACCTCGCTGGTGACGGCCTCCATCGTGTCGGCCAACGGCCTGGCGCAGCTGGTGCTCACCTCGAACAACAGCGGCGCGGCGAACACCATCGGCATCGACACCAGCGCCATGAGCGCCGGCAGCATCAAGGCCGCGCTCGACACGCCGGCCAATTACCAGGAGCTGGCCACGGCCCGTGACGCCATCGTCTGGCTGGGCGCGCAAGGTAGCGGCACCCGCATCCAGCAGGCCGCGAACAGCTTCACCAACATCGCCGGCGTGACGATGAACTTCACCAAGGCGCAGGCCGGCGGCGACCCGCCGGTCACGCTCACGGTCGCCAATGACCCGGGCGGCACCGCCGCCAACGTGCAAGCCTTCATCGCCGCCTACAACAAGCTGGAGGGCGTGCTCGACACGCTGACCGCCAGCGGCGATCCGTCCAAGGGTGTAGCCGCGGCGATCTACGCCAACGATGCCGGCGTCAACGCACTGCGCAGCCACCTGGTCAGCAGCATCCGCCTGGCGGTGGGCAGCGCGACCCTCACCAGGTACGGCGTCACCGGCCTGCGCGACGGCAGTCTGACGCTCAACACCGCCCGCCTGAACGCCGCGCTGGCGGCCGATCCGGACGGCCTCAATGCCGCCTTCGGCAGCAGCACGCTGGGCAACAAGGCGGGCGTGATGGGCGACCTCGATACCTACATGAACATGTGGACCAGCAGCGTCAACGGCCAGTTGAGCGGGCGCCAGAGCTCGGTCGGCCGCCTGCAAAGCGCCTTGAGCGGCAAGCAGGCCAGGCTCGATGCGCAGTACGACAGCGCCTACAAGCGCTACCTGGCCCAGTTCACCCGCCTGCAGCAGCTGCAGGACCAGATGAGCCACACGTCGGGCATGTTCGACGCCATCTTCAACAACAACAAAGGTTAGCGATCTTGGACATGGACGCCTACAGCAATTACCACGCGGTCGACCTGAATGCACGCACGGCGCGCGCCTCGCCGGTCGAACTGGTGCTGATCCTCACCGACGGCCTGCTCGAAGAGATGGCGCGCGCGCGCGCGCACATCGTGGGCAAGCGCTACGAGCTCAAGGCACGCAGCCTGGACAAGTGCGTCGAGATCCTGAATGGCCTCTCGAGCTCCCTCGAATTCGACACCGGCGGCGAAGTGGTTGCGAACCTGGGCCGCCTGTACGACTACTCGGCGCAGCGCCTGTACCTGGCCGGCATCAAACTCGATCCCGCCATGGTCGACGAAGTGGTCAAGCTGATGAGCAACATCCGCCAGGGCTGGCTGGGCGTGCAGGCCAAGCATGGATAGGACGCTGGCCCTGCTCAAACTGACCCAGGCGGTCGGCAGCGCCGGCCACGCCGCCGACTGGGCCGCCCTCGAAACAGCCGATGCCGCGGTCGCGGCAGGCCTGCGCACGGCCGCCGCCCAAGGCGCATGGAGGGCGGCCGAACTGGACGCCCTGCGCCGTCTGCGCGACGCGCACCAGGCCGCAGTCGGCCAGTGCGCGCGCGCCGCGACGCACCTGGAACACAAGCTGGACGGCATGCGCGCCAACAAGGAAGGCTGGCTCGCCTACGCCGTCGACCAGGAAGGGCCGGCATGATCGCACTGAGCGACATCGGCGGCGCCGCGCCGCCAGGCGCTGAAGCCGCACCGGCCGGCAACGATGGCACGGCCGGAAACGAGCTGTTCACGCTGCTGCTCGGCGCGATGGACGGCGCGGCCGACGCGGCGCCGTCCGAGACGGCAGACAGCGCTGCCGCCACACCCGACAGCAATGCGCTGCTGCTCGCCATGGCGATGCCGGCCATGGCCGCCGCAATGCCAGTGGCGGACGCGCCGCACTCCGGCCCAGCGCCCGGCAGCGTGGGCGCCCCAGCCCCCGAGCGCATGCCGCCCGGCCTGCGCATGCTGGCCGATGCCGCCGCCGCGCCGGTACTCCTGGCCGGCGCCGCGCCTGCTCCGGCGCAGCTGGCGGCAACTGCGCCGCCCGCGCCGCCGGCGCGCATTCGCTCGACCTGCGCCGAGGCCGATGAAGCCGGGGCTGGCCAATCCGCGCCGCCGGCCGCCATGCGCGCCACCGCGCCTCAGGCCAGCGCCGACCGGGCACCGGCCGCCGTCACCGCCACGGCGCCAGCCGACGCCCGCTTCGCCAGCCTGCTGGCGCCGGCCCAGGACGCAGCCCCGCTCACACTCGCCGGTCCGGCCCAGGAATGGCGGCAGCCGCTGCGCGAAGCGCTCGGTGAACATCTTCAATTGCAGCTCGAACGCCACCGCGAACAAGCGGTGATCCGCCTCGAACCGCCGAACCTTGGCCGCATCGACATCGCGGTGCGCCACAGCGGCGGATCGCTGCAGGTGACGCTCAACGCGACCCACGGCGAGGTGCTGCGCCAGTTGCAGGCGATCGGCGACAGCCTGCGCCAGGATCTCGCGCAGCGCCAGTACACCGACGTCGCGGTGCAGGTCGGCACGGCGCACACGCAGGCCGACAGCGAGGGCCGCCAGCGCCAGCAAGGCCGCGAACAGCAAGGCACACCGGGCCGCGCCCTGTCGGAAGACAATGCACCGCCCTCCACTTTTGCCCTCGAATTGAAGCAGGAATAAGCAATGAAAAATCTGAAGCTGCTGTTGGCCTTCCTGGTCGTGGCCCTGATCGGCGCGGCCGCCGCCGCTGGCGCCGTCTACTGGTTCACCGGCAAGCAGGCCGCGGCGGGCGCCGCGCCGGCGCACACCTCCGACAAGCGCAACTACAAGTACATCACGCTTGACAAGGTGATCGTCATGCTGCGCCGTTCGCCCGGCGAGACCGGGCCGCATTACCTGGCCGCCGACCTGGTGATCGCGGCCACCGACGACAAGGAACACCTGACCAAGGAACAGCTGCCGATGCTGCGCAGCGTAGCCGTCAAGGCGCTGTCGGCGTTTCCCATGTCGAAGGCCGAAACGATGACGGTGGAGCAGTTCGCGGCCGAGGTGGACCGGGCCTTCGCCGACAGCTACGCCAAGGGCGGCAAGGAAAAGCCGTTCGCCGAAGTCATGATCGGCAAACTGATCATCCAGTAACAGCAACCGGACGCCCGCATGGCCTACATGGACCAATTTGCCGCAGCCTATACCGACAGCCCCGACGCCGGCTTCGGCGGCGCGCGCGCAGCCGAAGCCAGCATGGGCATGGCCGAGGAGCAGCGCCACCTGCTGGCGCACGCGCCGCTGGTCAAGCGCATCGTCCGCCAACTGACGTCGCAGCTGTCCGGCACCGTCGACCGCGACGACATGGAACAGATCGGTCTGATGGGACTGCTCGAAGCGCTGCGCCGCTACGGCCAGCCGGACCAGCCGTTCATCGCCTACGCCAGCCTGCGCATTCGCGGCGCCATCCTCGACGAGTTGCGGCGTCAGGACTGGCGTCCACGCACCGTACGCCAGCAGAGCCACCGTCTGCGCGACGGCGTGCGCGCGCTGACCCGCACGCTGGGGCGCGAGCCGAACGAAGCCGAGATCAAGGCCACGCTCGAGCTGTCGGACGAGGGCTACCAGGCTTACCTGCTGGACCAGGGCGCGGAATCGATCGCCAGCTTCGACGAAGTCCTGCAGGACCAGTACGAACACGGCGCCAGCGCGCCCGGCCCGGAAGAACAGCTGCTGGTGCGGCGCAGCCTTGAGCAGGCGCTGCACGCGCTGGACGCGCGCGAGCAGCGCGTGATCCAGATGTACTACGAATTTGAACTGAGCTACAAAGAGATCGCCGCCGTGCTGGACCTGACCGACGCGCGCGTCTGCCAGCTCGCCAAGGCGGCGCTAAAGAAAATGAAAACGGCGCTGCAAAGCGCCTGAAAGGAAAGAGGAAAACAGCATGCAACAGATATTCGGCATTTTCATCGTCCTCGGATGCGTGTTCGGCGGCTACGCCTTCATGGGCGGGACCATCAGTGCGATCTGGCAGCCGATCGAGCTGCTGATCATCGCCGGTGCCGCAGGTGGCGCGCTGGTGCTGGGCAATCCGCGCCACGTGCTGGGCGAGATGCTGGTCCAATGGCGCAAGATCGTCATGCGCCGCAAGCAGGACTCGGAATTCCAGCGCCAGCTGCTGCTGCTGATGTATGAGCTGCTCCAGCTGGCGGCGGGCGGCCTGAAGGCGCTCGACGCGCACGTCGAGGCACCGCGCGAAAGCCCGTTGTTCCAGCGCTATCCGCTGGTGCTCGATGAGCCGAAGCTGATCGCCTTCATCGTCGACAACTTCCGCCTGATGGCGATGGGGAAGATCAGCGCGCACGAACTCGAAGGCGTGCTGGAACAGGAACTCGAGGCCATCCACGACGAACTCACGCAGCCGTCCAAGTCCCTCCACAAGATCGCCGAAGCGATGCCAGGCTTCGGCATCCTGGCCGCCGTGCTGGGGATCGTGATGGCGATGAATTCGGTGGGCGACGGCGCCAGCGCCAGCGAGATCGCCGAACGCGTCGGCGCCGCCATGGTCGGCACCTTTCTCGGCATTTTCTTCTGCTACGGCGTGCTGGACCCGATCAGCAACATGATGAAACAGCTGGTCAACCAGGAATCGTCGAACATGGAATGCGTGAAGGTGGTGCTGGTGACGCACGTCGCCGGCAAGCCCGCCCTGCTGGCGATCGACGCCGGGCGCCGCCTGGTGCAGCTCAATATCAAGCCCAGCTTCGCACAGCTGGAAAGCTGGATCACGGCCATGGAAGGCGACAGCGACGATACGCCGCATCAGAACCGCCGCAAAGGAGACCGCGTTGCAAAAGCCGCATGACAAGGCCGAAGGCGCGGTCATCAAACGCGCCGCGCGCAAGCACGCCGACGAGGGCCACGGCGGCGCCTGGAAAGTCGCGTTCGCCGACTTCTGCCTGGCCCTGCTCAGCCTATTCCTGGTGCTGTGGCTGATGGCCGTGCGCGAGCAGCAGCACATGAAGGAAACCATGCACGGAACGAGCGGCAACCTGACGGATCAGAATCCCGGTGCGATTCCGGACAAGACCTTCAATCCGGACGGCAGCCTGATCGAGCTGCTGCCGCTGCCGCACACGCCGGACCGGGCCCGCGGCGAGAACGCAGCGCCGGCGCCGCCGCGCTACGAGACGCAGGCCGACCTGCGCGCGCTGTCGCAGGTGCTGGCGACCATGAGCGCCGATGTCGGGCTGCAGGCCAACCTCGAGACCGTGCTGACGCCGTACGGCCTGCGCGTGATGATGCACGATACCGAGCGCCAGGGCATGTTCGTGCGCGGCAGCGCGCTGCCGACCGACCGCTTCATCGCGCTGCTGCGCAAGATGGGTCCCCTGTTTGCGGCCATGGACAACCAGATGCTGGTGCTCGGCCACACCGACTCGCTGCAGTATGCGAACAGCGAACACGGCGGCTACTCCAACTGGACCTTGTCGAGCAACCGCGCGATGTCCGCGCGCGCCCAGCTCAACATGGGCGGCATGCACCCGAAAGCCGTGCTGCAGGTGGTCGGCATGGCAGACCGCGCGCCGCTCGACGCCGGCCACCCGGCGGCCGGGGTGAACCGCCGCATCGAACTGCTGATCCTCACGCGCGGCCAGGCGCGCGCCATCGCCGGCATGTACGGTGTGCCCGGCCAGAAGGAAGCACTCACCAAAGACATCGACACCGCGCTGCCGGATGTGAACGCGCTCAAGCAGTTGCGCGAACAGCTCCTGCCGGCCGCGGCGGAGCAGCGCAAGTAACCATGCAGACCAAGACCAGAGGCCCACGTATGAAAATCTCGACCGGCACCATCGACCTGCCCGCCGTCGCGCCCGTCCAGGGCAGCGCCACCGCCGCGCCATCGGCCGCGCCGGCGCACGCTGCGGAACCGGAGCGCCAGTCGGCGGTACTGCAACCGGCCCTGGCCGCGCTGCGCGACATGCCCGCGATCGACCACGACAAGGTCGCCCAGCTGCGCGACGCGCTGGCCAAGGGCGAACTGCCGTTCGACGCCGCCAAGCTGGCCGGCCTGATCCAGAAATTCCACGGGAGCCGTTCATGACCACCGGGCAGTTAAACCGCCGCGAAGCGCTGCGCCGGCTGATCCTGGGCATCGCCGACGACAGCAGGCAATACGCCAGCCTCGAAGCCTTGCTGGAGCAGCAGTTCGACGCCGCCGTGCACCACGACACGGCACGCCTCGGCGAGCTGGCCGGCGCGATCGGCGCGGCGTGCGAACTGCTCGAACTGCGGCGCGCCGAACGCCAGCAGCTGGCGGCCAGCCTGCTCGGTCCCGGCACCGGCATCGGCGCGGTGTTCGACCTGCTCAAGGGCGCGGCGCGCGAGGCGCTGCAAGCGCGCTGGCGCGGCCTGGAACAGGCGGTCGTCGCCTGCCAGCGCCTGGCCAAGCGCAATAGCGACCTGCTGGCCGAGCAGTTCAGCATCATGCAGCGCGTGCTGCACGGCGAGGACCAAGTGTATGCGCCAGCCTGAGCTGTTTCTGCCGGCGCGCGCGCTGGCGCCGGCAACGCCGACCCAGCCCAATGTCGCGCCCGCCCGCGCCGGTGGCGGCGCCAGCTTCACTGGCCTGATGCGCGACGTGCAGGGCGAAGTGGGCGAGTTCATCGCGCATGGCGCGCCGGCAGCGCCGGCCGCCGCCCCCGGATTGAGCCTGGAAGGCCTGGCCTTGCGCACCGGCCTGTCCGCGCCCGGCCCCACAGCAGACACGCAAAAGGAATTCATCGATGCGATCGCGCCGTGGGCGCGCGCAGCGGGCGAACGGCTCGGCGTCGCGCCGCACCTCATCGCGGCGCACGCCGCGCTCGAGTCGGGCTGGGGCCAGCGGCCCTTGCGCGGCCCCGATGGCGCCGCCACCTACAACCTGTTCGGCATCAAGGCCGGCGCCCGATGGCAGGGCCAGGCCGCGGCCGTAGCGACCACCGAATACGAGCATGGCGCGGCCGTGAACACGACCGCAGCGTTCCGCAGCTACGCCGACCAGGGCGCGGCGTTCCAGGACTATGCGCAGATGCTGCTGCAGAACCCGCGCTACCGCGCCGCCCTGCACACCGGCAGCGACGCGGCCGCTTTCGCGCAGGGGCTCGCGCGCGGCGGCTACGCCACCGATCCGGCCTACGCCGCCAAGCTCACCCGCGTGGCGGCGTCACTGCGTCATTTGGAGGATTGAATGGCCGGCTGCCCATCGACAGGTTCGACCATGCCGGCGCCGGTCACGCGGGCGCGGATCACGCTACCGTTCGCATTGCGCACGCGCACCGTGGCGTCGCGCGCGCCGGCATCGAGCGCCTCGCCGGCCATGGTCACTTCGACCAGCTCGCGCCGCGCCACCAGGCTGACCGCCTGGCCGCGCACCACCAGGGGCAACGCCGCCAGCTGGGCGTGGCGCAGCAGCTCGCCGCTGCGCAAGGGCCGCCTGGCCGCCATGCCGGCCACGGCCGCGGCATCGCTCACCACGTCGCCGAGATTGGTGATGTCGCGCCGCTCGATCGTCATGTCGGCCGCCGCCAGCGCCTTGCCGGCGGCGACGTCGAGCGCCATCACCGGCACCTTGGCCGACACCGTGGCGCGCACCACCAGATCCTGGCGCCAGCCGCCGGCGCCGGGACAGGCGACCGTGAAGCGCATGCGCGTGGGCATGCGCGTGTCGGCCGCCTCGATCGCCGGCGCCACCGCGCATGGCGCCAGCGGGCGCGCGCTGCGCACTGGCGCCACATCGAATTGCGGCTCGACCCAGCCCGCGGCGGCGGCCTGGCTTGCCAGCCGGGCGCGCGCGGCCCGCTCCACGCTGGCGCCGATGGCGTCCGCCGGCACCTCGGCGCCGGCGGACGCCGCCGCCAGCAAACCACAGGCCATGAAAGTAGTTTTGATCGACATAGCGCGCATTGTAGTGCAAACCACAGGAACCAAACATGAGCATTAACTTCAAGGATGCCATCGGCGTCCATGCCGACGCGCTGCAGGTGCGCGCCGAGCGCACGCGCGTGCTGGCGGCCAACATCGCCAACGAAAGCACGCCCGGCTACCAGGCCCGCGACATCGACTTCGCGGCCAAGCTGCGCCAGGCCCAGGAGGCCGGCGGGGAGGCCGATGGCGACGGGGCCGCTAGCCTGTACCGTGTCCCGTTCCACCCTACGCGCGACGGCAATACCGTCGAAATCGGCGTGGAGCAGGCGGCGTTCTCGCAGAACGCCTCCGACTTTCAGGCCAGCCTCGCATTCGTCAACCTGCAGATCAAGGGCCTGGCGAAAGCCATCAGCGGCCAATAAGGAGCAGCACATGAGCTTCAAGCATATCTCCCAGATCGCCGGCTCGGCCATGGCCGCGCAGTCGGTGCGCCTGAACACGATCGCCAGCAACCTGGCCAATGCCGACTCGGTGGCCGCCAGCGAGGCCGACACCTACCGCGCGCGCAAGCCGATCTTCGCCGCGCTGCTCGACAACGAGGCCGGCGGCCGGGTCCAGGTGGTCGACGTCGTCAGCAGCGCCGAACCGCTGCGCAAGGTGCACCAGCCCGACCACCCGATGGCCAACAGCGACGGCATGGTGTTCTACCCGAACGTCAACCAGGTGGCGGAAATGACCGACATGATGTCGGCCTCGCGCGCCTTCGAGACCAATGTCGAAGTGCTCAGCCGTGTGCGCGGCATGCAGCAGTCCCTTCTCAAACTCGGCGAAGGCTAAGCCATGCAAACCAGCTTATTCGGCAGTTCCGCCGCCGCCGGCCAGCCCGACCTCCCTCCCGGCGCGGGCCTGGAAGCGAGCAAGACTTCGGACATGTTCACCAGGCTGCTGGTGGCGCAGATCAGGAACCAGGACCCGCTGTCGCCGAGCGATCCGGGCCAGTTCGTCAGCCAGCTGACGCAGCTGAGCCAGACCGAGGCGATGCAGAAGCTGGCCAGCCTGGGCAGCGCCAGCGCCACTGCGCTGCAAAGCCTGCAGGTGCTGGCGCTGGGGGCGCAAGTGGGCAGCGACCTGATGGTGTCCAGCGCCAGCGTCACGCTCGACGGGACCGCTCCGGTCGGCGGCCGCGTGCATCTGGGCGCCGGCACCAGCCGCGCCACCCTGGTGCTCACCGGCGCCGACGGCGTGCAGCACAACGTCGAACTGGGCCCGCGCAACGCCGGCGACGTGGCGTTTTCGATCGACCCGGACGCGCTGGGCCTCGCGCCCGGCACCTACACGATGAGCGTGGCCTCGGCCAGCGGCGAGCACGACATCCCGATCGACATCGCCGCCAGGCTGTCGAGCGTGCACGTGGGCGCCGGCGGCGCCATCGTACTGACCGTCACGCATGTCGGCGACATCGCTCCCGCCGCGGTGACCGCCTTCAACGGCAAACCCGCTTCCCGCATTTGAACGAGAAAGGATTACCATGAGCTTCGATATCGCCCTGTCCGGCATCCAGTCCATCACCGAGCAGCTGGACACCATCAGTAACAACATCGCCAACTCCGGCACCAACGGTTTCAAGTCGAGCCGCGCCAATTTCTCGTCCATGTATTCGGGTGGCCAGGCAACCGGGGTGGAGATCGGTTCGCACACCCAGAACATCGGGGTGGCGGGCGGCGCGCACACCACCGGCCGCAGCCTGGACGCGGCGATCAACGGGCGCGGCTTTTTCGTCGGCAAAAACGCCCAGGGCACGCTGAGCTACAGCCGCGTGGGCATCTTCGATGTCGACAAGACCGGCTACCTGGTCGATGCGGGCGGCAAGCGGGTCCAGGGCTATGCCCCGGTGGCCGGCTCCGCGGCGCTCGGCCCGATGGGCGACATGAAGATCCCGAGCGGCCAGATTGCCGCGGTGGCCAGCACCAGGGTCGATTTCGTCGCCAACCTGCCGGCCGACTGGCCGGCGCCGGCGGTCGCGCCGTTCAACGCCACCGATTCGAACACCTACAACATGGCCAAACTGTCGGTGGTGTACGACTCGCTGGGCGCCAGGCATAGCATCGCCCAGTACTTCGTCAAGACCGGCGCCGCGACCGTCGATGTGCACTACACCTTCGACAACGTCGCGGTGGGTCCCACCGCCACCATGACCTTCAACACCGCCGGCGTGCTGACCGGGACGGCGCCGGCGCCGGTCACGCTGGCGCTGGCGCCGGCCGGCGCGGCGGCGCTGCCGGTGCGCATCAGCTATGCCGGCACCACCTCGTTCGCCGGCGAGGCGGTCACCTCGACCAACGCCTCGGACGGCAACTCGTCGGGCACCTTGGTGGGCGTCGATCTGGCCCAGGACGGCACCCTGATCGCCAAGTATTCGAACGATGCGCGCCAGCCGGTCGGCACGCTGGCGATCGCGACCTTCCCCGACGAAGGCGAGCTGACCCCGGTCAGCGACACCAGCTGGACCGCCTCCAGCACCTCCGGCAGCCCGCTGTACACGCCGCCGGGCCAGGGCATGGCCGGTGCGCTGCAACCGGGCTCGCTGGAAGGCTCGAACGTCGACATCACGGCCGAACTGGTCGGGCTGATGACGTCGCAGCGCAACTACCAGGCGAACTCGAAGGTCATCTCGACCGAGAACCAGATGATGCAATCGCTGATGCAAGCGATGTAAGCGGAAAGGACAAACAGCATGGACGCCATGATCTACACCGCCATGAGCGGGGCCGAACGCACCCTCCGGGCGCAGCAGGTGCACGCGAATAACCTGGCCAATATGGAGACGCCGGGCTTTCGGGCCAACCTCGAACTGGCCGCCACCCAGTCGCTGCTGGCCAAAAGCGGCTTCGACGACCGCCACCAGGCACGCATGCTGTCGGACACCATCTCGACGCGCCAGGGCACGGTCAAGGAGACCGGCCGCGACCTCGACGTGGCGCTCGACGGCAAGGGCTACCTGGCGGTGCAGTGGCAGGACGGCGAAGCCTACACCCGCGCCGGCGCGCTCGAACTCGACCAGGCCGGCACCCTGACGGTGCACGGCCGCGCGGTGCTCGGCGAAGGCGGACCGATCACGCTGCCGCAGCATACGCGGGTGGCGATCGCTTCCGACGGCACGGTATCGGTGCAGCTGCCCGGCAAGGAGGACATGCAGGCGATCGACAAGCTCAAGCTGGTCCAGGCCGAAGGCGCGGAATTGAGCAAGAACGAGGCGGGCCTGCTGGTAACGCGCGGCGGCCAGCCGCTCGCAACGGACAACACGCTGCGCCTGCGCGCCGGCCACCTCGAAGGCAGCAATGTGTCGGCGGTCGAGGAAATGGTGGCGACCATGAGCCTGAACCGCACTTTCGAAATCCAGATGAAGCTGTTCAAGGCCAGCGACTCGATGGCCGAAACCGGCAACCGCCTGATCGGCGGCTAATCCCCTTTAGGAGAACATGATGAATCCAGCAATGTGGATCAGCAAGACCGGCGTGCAGGCGCAAGACGCCAAGCTGCAAGCCATCGCCAACAACCTCGCCAACGTCAACACGGTCGGCTTCAAGCGCGACCGCGTGGTGTTCGCCGACCTGCACTACCAGATCGACCAGCAGCCGGGCGCCCAGCGCGCCGACAACACCGTGGCGGCCAGCGGGGTCCAGCTGGGCAACGGCACCCAGCTGCTCGGCACCCAGAAAGTGTTCACCCAGGGGGCGCCGCAAAACACCGGCCAGCCGCTCGATGTGGCGATCAACGGCAACGGCTTCCTGCAGGTGCGCCGGCCGAACGGCGAGCCGGCGTTTACCCGCGCCGGCCAGCTGCAGGTGCTCGACGGGGTGCTGGTCAACGCGGCCGGCCTGCCGCTGGTGCCGCAGATCGCGGTGCCGCCGAACGCCACCACCCTCACCATCAGCGAGTCCGGCCAGGTCAGCGCGATCGTCCCGCCCAACACCGCCGCCACCGAGCTGGGCGCGCTGACCCTGACCAGCTTCGTCAATCCGGCCGGATTGCTGGCACTGGGCGACAATCTGTTCGGCGAAACCGCGGCCAGCGGGGTGCCGACCGACGGCAAACCGGGCGACGGCGCGCTGGGTAAGCTGAAGCAGGGGGCGCTGGAAGGCTCCAACGTGCAGGTGGTCGAGGAGATGGTGGAGATGATCGCGGCGCAGCGCACCTACGAGATGAATACCAAGGTGCTGTCGGCCGCCGACAATATGCTGCAGTACCTGGCACAGGCGGCGCGCTGATGAAGGCGGCCCTTGGCGGCGGCGTGGCCGCCCTGCTGCTGTGCGGCTGCGCCGGACCGGCCGGGCGCGCGCCGGCACCGGCCGAGGCGATCCCGCGCGCCGCCGCGCCGCGCGCGCCGCTGGCCGGCGGCGGCCTGTTCAACCCCGACTCGTCGTTCTCGCTCACATCGGACAGCCGGGCCTTCCGCGCCGGCGACGTGGTCACGGTGCTGCTGCAGGAAACCACGCAGGCCAGCAAGAAGGCCGGCACCTCGCTCAACAAGGGTTCCAGCGTCGCCGTCAGCCCGGTCAAGGCCGGCGGCCACACGCTCAAGGCCGACCTGGCCCTGAATGCCGAGCGCAGCTTCGCGGGCGACGCGACCAGCACCCAGCAGAACAGCCTGCAGGGCGCCATCAGCGTGATCGTGCAGGAAGTGCTGCCCAACGGCCTGCTGCGGGTGCAGGGCGAGAAGTCGCTGACGCTGAACCAGGGCGAGGAATTCGTCCGCCTGGCCGGCTACCTGCGTCCCGGCGACATCGACGCCGACAATCAGGTCGTCTCGCAGCGCATCGCCAACGCCCGCATCGGCTATTGGGCGCAAGGCGCGCTGGCCGACGCCAGCACGCCCGGCTGGCTGACCCGCTTCTTCTCCGGACCATGGATGCCGTTTTAAGACCCCTATGAAAACTCTCTGCCTTATTGGCGCCGCGCTGACGGCGGCCCTGACCATGCTGGCCCTGCCGGTCCATGCCGCCCAAACCCTGCGCACCCTGGTCAGCGTCGAAGGCGTGCGCGAGAACCAGCTGTTCGGCTACGGCCTGGTGGTCGGCCTGAACGGCAGCGGCGACACCACCCAGGTCAAGTTCTCCAGCCAGTCGGTGGCCAACATGCTCAAGCAGTTCGGGGTCAAGCTGCCCGATCCGGCCGACGCCAAAAGCAAGAACGCGGCGACCGTGATGGTCAGCGCGACCTTCCCGCCCGGCTACCGGCGCGGCCAGAACATCGACGTCACCGTGTCCTCGCTGGGCGACGCCAAGAGCCTGCGCGGCGGCGTGCTGCTGCTCACCCCCTTGCGCGGCGCCGACAACGAGGTGTACGCGATCGCCCAGGGCAACCTGGTGGTGGCGGGCCTGAGCGTGAGCGGCAAGAGCGGCTCCAGCGTGACGGTGAACACGCCGACCGCCGGCCGCATCCCGAACGGCGCGACGATCGAACGCGAGATCGGCAGCGACTTCGCCACCCGTCCGACGGTGCGCCTGAGCCTGCGCCATCCGCACTTCCAGACCGCGACCAATATCGTCGACGCCATCAACAAGCGCCACGGCACCATTGCCAGCACGGCCGACGGCACCAGCATCGAAGTCGAAGCGCCGGCCGACCCCACCGCGCGCGTGGCGTTTGTCGCACGGCTCGAAGCCATGATGATCGAGGTAGGGGCAGAAACGCCGAAGGTGGTCTTCAACTCGCGCACCGGCACCGTGGTCATCGCCGAAGGCCTGCGCGTACGCGCCGCGGCCGTCACGCACGGCGCGCTCAAGGTGGTCATCGCCGAGAGCTCGAACGTGAGCCAGCCCAGCCCCTTGAGCCAGGGGGGGCAGACCACCGTCACGCCGCAATCGAAGGTCAGCGTGGACCAGGGCTCGGGCCAGATGTTCAAGTGGCCGGCCGGCGCCAAACTGCAGACCATCGTCGACACGGTCAACAGCCTCGGTGCGACGCCGGACGACATCATGGCGATCCTGCAGGCACTCGACCAGGCCGGCGCGATCGAAGGCGAACTGATTGTGATCTAGCATGAACAATGTCGACATCTCCCCCTCCCCCGAGCACCAGCCTGGCGCCGCCGCCGATCCGGTATTGGCGGCCGCCGATGCGCGCTACCGCGCCAAGGCCACCGAAGCGGCCATCCGCTTCGAGAGCTTCTTCATCGGCCAGATGCTGCACCAGATGCGCGCGGCCACGCGCGAGATGGCCGGGCCGGACAGCGTGTTCCAGGACAAGGTCAATGGCGACATGCTGGACCTGGCCGACAACCTGGTGGCCGACAAGATGGCCGGCC
Source organism: uncultured Oxalobacteraceae bacterium (assembly GCA_946479705.1). The sequence continues at coordinate 9,632 of CAMLHI010000002.1, read as the reverse complement.
AGCGCGCCTTCGGCATCGCCGACGCCATCCTGCGCCAATTGCTGCCGGCGCCCGGCAAGAAGATTTAATGCCGACGCCAAACGGGTCGCTTATCCCTGTTGAGCAGCCCTTCGCCCTTCGACCCGACCGGACATCCAGCACAGCATGACTATCCTCACCAATGCCCTGAGCGGCAGCCTCGCAGCCCAGGCCGCGCTCGACACGACCAGCCACAACATTGCAAACTTGCAAACCAAAGGCTATACGCGCCAGGGCGTGCTGCTGACCACCCTGGCCCAGGGCGGCGGCGGCCATTCGCCGGGCACCGGCGTGCAGGTCAGTTCGCTGATCCGCTTTTCGGATGCCTACAAGAGCCAGCAGCTGTGGCGCGCGGCCTCCGACCTCGGCCAGCACGCCCAGCCGCAACCCTATCTGACCCAGCTCGAACGGGTGATGGGCGACGAGCAGTCCAGCATTTCCAAGGGCATCGATATCTTCTTCAGCGCGCTGAACGCGGCCGGCAGCAGCGCCAGCTCGACCCCGCTACGCCAGCAAGTGATCACGGCGGCCAATGCGATGGCCCAGCACTTCAACAGCATCTACCAGGTCATGGGCAACCAGCTGCTGTCGGTCCAGCAGCAGCGCAGCGCGCTGGTGCCGCCCATGAATGCGGCCTTGCAGGCGATCGCGACCTTGAACCAGAAAATCGCCGGCGCCGGCGCGGCCGGCGCCACGCCGTCGGCGCTGATCGACCAGCGCGACCAGGCCATCGACGACCTGGCGCAGCATCTGGCCCTGGAAATCGTCGACCAGCCGGACGGCAGCCGCAGCGTCTCGCTGCGCAGCGGCCAGCCGCTGGTGATCGGCGGCGCGGCCGGCTCGATCGCCGACAGCATGACCGCGACGGGGGTGCAATCGCTGACCCTGAACTTTGCGAACTCGTCATGGAACCTCGACAAGCTGCAACTGGGCGGTTCGATCGGCGGCCTGAATGACTTCGAACGCCATCTCCTGCGCCCGATGCGCCAGTCGGTGGCCGACCTGGCAGGCGCGATCGTCAGCAAGGTCAATACCCGGCTGGCCGCCGGCTTCGACATGAGCGGCGCGGCCGGCGCGCCGCTGCTGGCGCTCAACGGCGGCGGCACCACGCTGCTGGGCGTGACGGCAGGCTTCCAGGCCGGCCAGCTGGCGTTTTCGAGCGATGGCACGCAAGGCAATAGTGACAACCTGCAGGCGCTGATCGGCATCAAGAGCCAGACCATCAACGTGGCCGCGATCGGCAATGTGCTGATCAGCGATGCCGACACCCAGCTGGTCGGCAAGCTCGGCATCGACAGCCAGCAGAACCAGGCACTGCTCGCGACGGCCGAAACCATCCGCAGCCAGGCCGAGAACGACTGGTCGTCCACCAGCAGCGTCAACAAGGATGAAGAGGCAGTGAACCTGATGGAATACCAGAATATGTTCCAGGCAAACATGAAGGTCATTGCCGTGGCCAACACCCTGTTCGACGCCACCCTGGCGATGTTCAACTAAGGATTTCCGATGCGTACCGCAAGCAACCAATTCCAGGCCTCGCTGAGCCGTTCGCTGCAGGTCAACCAGGACCGCATTACCCACCTGACCCAGCAGATGGCATCCGGCCAGCGCATCGAATTGCCCTCCGACGATCCGCTGTCGAACGTGCGCCTGTCGCGCCTGAACCGCGAGGAAGCGATCATCACCCAGTACCGCGACAATATCGCGACAGCCAAGGGGCAGATGCAGCAGACCGAGACCTATCTGTCGAGCACGGTGGTCGACATGACCGAAGCGCACGACCTGCTGGTCTGGGCCTCCGACGGCGGCAATGCGCCAGGCGACCTGCAATCGATGGTCAACTCGCTGGTGGCGCTGCGCGACAGCCTGTTTTACTCCAGCAATATCAAGAACCAGGAAGGCGCTTATGTGTTTTCCGGCACCCTGACGAATGTGCCCGCCCTGAGCTACAGCGGCGCCGCCGCGCTCGGTGCCCGCTATAGCTTCAGCGGCAACACCGGCGTGCAGAAAGTCGTCGTCGGCAACGGCATCACCCAGGACCTGAACGTCAACCTGCAGGGCATGGATACCCTGCTCAACCAGCTCGACGTCACCATCGCCAACCTGCAGGTGCCCGGCGTCACGGCCAATACGCCGGCGCTGCGCAGCGCGCTGACGGCCAGCCTGGACGGCATTGACAGCGCACTGAACATGGTGAGCAGCAAGATCGCCAACCTGGGCGGCGCGCAGAATATCCTCAGCACGCTCGACGCCAACCACAGCAATGTGAGCCTGTCGAACAAGATCGCGCTGACCGACATCGGCCAGCTCGACTACGGCTTGGCCGCAACCGAGCTGAACGGCTACACGACCGCCCTGCAAGCGACCTACCAGGCGTATTCCAAGGTCTCCAAGCTGTCCCTGTTCGACCTCCTGTAGCTGCCATGCAAGTCGGCCTGCTCAACAAGATCGGCACGCGCAGCGACGCCACGTCGCTGGAGCGCTCTGCGCCGGTGCCACAAGCGGCCGCGACGGCGCCCGCGCTCCAGCCCGGCGGCCCAGCCAGCCGCGCCAGCCGGCTGCGGCCCGGCTTGGCGAACTGGAACCTGGCAGTGCAGGGCCAGGTCGCCGGTGCCCAGCAGGCGCTCGACTATCTGGAGCGCAGCGCCGGCCAATTGCAGCAGCTCAAGGCGGACCTCAGCGCGAAACTGGCCGCGCGCGCCAGCGGTGGCGCCCGGCTCGACGCACGCCTGCGCCAGTTCAGCCGCACCTGGAGCCAGCGCAGCGACGCCAGCGGCGGCACGCTCGACAGCCGGCTCGGTTTCGCCCCCGATGGCATGGCGCTGCAGCGCTTCACGATTGCCGGCCTGAGCCTGGCGCGCCTCCAGTCCGGGGACAGGGAAACCCTGGCCATGCAGCTTGGCGGCAGCGGCCAGCCGCTGCGCTCGGTTACCATCGAACCCGGCCTCACGGACGCCGACATCGCCGCCCGTTTCGACCAGGCGCTGGCGCCGGCCGGCGTGCGCGCCGGCATTGAGCAGGGCGCGCTGGTGTTCAGCACGGCCGAATCGAATTTCGCCCAGGTGGCGAATGCGCTGGCGATCAAGGGTGCGGGGATCCGCTTCCCGACCGGCCAACTGAACCGTGTCAAGGCCCAAGCCGAGCCCGCGCTCATCGATCCGCAGCAATGGCACAACGGCGACGCCGACGCCCTGCGCCAGACCTTGCTGCAAGTGACGACGGCGCTGGAACGCATCCAGCGTTCGCGCGAATCGGTGCAGCGTGCGCTGGCCGCCGCTTCACGCCAGGTGGATTCTGCCCATCCTGCTGCCGAGGCCGCCGAGATGGAACGGGTGGTCGACAATTTCAGCGCCATCGCCAAGGGGAACGGTTACGAATCGCTGATCATCATCAACGCCGCCCTGTTCGGCATGTCGCGCGAACGCGTGATCGCCCTGCTCGGCCTGGGCTAAGGCATGCCGCTTGTACCTAAGTCCGTCAAGCCAAGCCCTCGCGTCATGCGCGCAGTGTGCTGCGCGGACAGTCGCCCTACCTGAGCAGCCATCCATCGAATGCTGAACGCAGCACCCGCCTGCGCCAGAGTGACCGATAGGAAAGTGATTACTTGCGTGACCCAGCGAACAGACCGGTTCGCCGGACTGCGCGATGCTGGTGGCTTTCACACCGACGGAGGTCACCATGTCCTATGAAGAACGCGATGCCTATGGCATGTATGTCGATAAAGGCCACAAGGGTCCGGGTCCGGAACTGATGGGTGCGGACACCCTCATTGGCGACCATGTCCACAACCTCGACAATGAGCACCTGGGCGAAATCAAGGAAATCATGCTTGATATGCGCACCGGAAAAATCGCCTATGCGGTCATGTCCAGCGGCGGCATGCTGGGCATTGGCGCAAAGCTGTTTGCCGTGCCCTGGGAAGCCTTGACGCTCGATACCGTGCACAAGTGCTTTACCATGGATATGGACAAGGCGCGCATCGACAATGCACCCGGCTTCGATACCGATCATTGGCCGGATATGGCCAACCAGCAATGGGCTCAGCAGATCCACGGTTACTACGGCACCCACGCGCGCTAGCGGCAAGCGCAGCGCCGCCCCGGCGGCGCTTCCGCCTTGCGTGCAGGCACCCGCGCCGCGGGTGCCTGCCCTCAGCAAAAATTGCGGCTGCTGGTATCGAGCCGCCCCAGCATGGGCGACAGATCGACCAGCCGTTTGGCCACCAGGTGGCGGATCTCCCCTTCCCGCTGCCACACCCCGTACACGCCCAGCAAAGTAGCGCTCAGCACTTCCTTGCGCTGCTGCTCGACCAGGCTGGGCCAGACAATCACATTGATGTTGCCGGTTTCATCCTCCAGGGTGACGAACAGCACGCCCTTGGCCGTGGCCGGACGCTGGCGCACCGTGACGATGCCGCAGGCGCGCGCCAGCTGGCCATTGGTGTAATGGGCCAGCACCGAGGCCGGCATGAAGCGTTGCTTGAGCAATTGTTTGCGCAATAGTTCGAGCGGATGGCGTCCCAGGGTGAGTCCCTGCGCGCGGTAGTCGCCCACGATGTCGTCGGCCTCGCTGGGCGGGCGCAGCTGGGGCACATCTTCCACTGGCGTGGTCGGGCGCAGCAAGTCCTTGTCGGGCACCGCACCGACCGCCTGCCACAGGGCCTGGCGGCGGTTGCCGGCCAGCGACTGCAAGGCATTGGCACCGGCCAATACCTGCAAGTCATGACGGTCGAGCTGGGCGCGGCGCGCCAGGTCGGCCACGCTGGCGAAGGGACGAATGGCGCGCGTGTCTTCGATGCGCTCGGCCACTTCCTTGCGCATGCCGCGCTGCAGGGACAGGCCGAGGCGGATGGCCGGCTGCGCCGCGCCGGTCGGCTCCAGGCTGCTGTCCCAGCCGCTCACGGCAATGTCCACCGGACGCACTTCGATGCCATGGCGGCGCGCATCCTGCACCAGTTGCGAGGGACTGTAAAAGCCCATCGGCTGGCTGTTGAGCAAGGCGCAGGTGAAGGCGGCCGGCTCGTGGCACTTGAGCCAGGAACTGGCATAGGCCAGCAGGGCGAAACTGGCGGCATGCGACTCGGGAAAACCGTATTCGCCGAAACCCTGGATCTGGCTGAAGATCGCTTCGGCGAACTCCAGGGTGTAGCCGCGCTCGAGCATGCCGCGCACGATGCGCTCGTAATATTTTTCCAGCCCGCCCTTGCGTTTCCAGGCCGCCATGGCGCGGCGCAGCTGGTCGGCCTCGCCGGGGGTAAAACCGGCCGCCAGCATGGCCACCTGCATGACCTGCTCCTGGAAAATCGGCACGCCCAGGGTGCGTTCCAGCGCCTCCTTCAGTTCCGGCTTGGGATACACCGCCTCTTCGAGCCCTTGGCGGCGGCGCAGATAGGGATGGACCATGCCGCCCTGGATGGGGCCGGGCCGCACCACCGCCACTTCGATGACCAGGTCGTAGAAGGTGCGCGGGCGCAGGCGCGGCAGCATGCTCATCTGGGCGCGCGATTCGATCTGGAACACGCCGATGGTATCGGCCGCGCAAATCATGTCGTAGGTGGCCGGGTCTTCGGCCGGGATGTCCTGCATGCAAAACACTTCGCCGCGCTGCTGGCTGACCAGGTCGAGCGCGCGCCGCAGCGCCGACAGCATGCCCAGCGCCAGCACGTCGACCTTCAGCAAGCCCAGCTCTTCCAGGTCATCCTTGTCCCACTGGATCACGCTGCGTTCGGGCATGCTGGCGTTTTCGATCGGCACCAGGCGCGACAGCTTGCCCTGGGCGATCACGAAGCCGCCCGGATGCTGCGACAGGTGGCGCGGAAAGCCCAGCAGGCGGGTGGCCAGGGAGGCCCACTGCTGGGCCACCATGGATTGCGGGTCGAGCCCGCATTCGGCCAGACGATTGACCAGGTCTTCCTTGCTGTCGAACCAGTGATGGGCCTTGGCCACTTTTTCCACGATGGACAGGTCGATGCCGAGCGCCTTGCCGCTGTCGCGCAGGGCGCTCTTGGGCCGGTAGCTGATCACCACCGCCGCCAGGGCCGCGCGGTCGCGGCCGTATTTGTTGTAGATGTACTGGATCACTTCCTCGCGCCGCTGGTGCTCGAAATCGACATCGATGTCGGGCGGCTCGTCGCGCTCGCGGGAAATGAAGCGTTCGAACAGCAGCTTGGAGCGGGCCGGATCGACTTCCGTGACGCCCAGGCAATAGCACACCGCCGAGTTGGCGGCCGATCCCCTGCCCTGGCACAGGATACCTTCCGAGCGCGCGAAGCACACGATGTCGTACACGGTCAGGAAATAGTGTTCGTAGCGCAGGTCGCCGATCAGTTCCAGCTCGTATTCGATCTGGGCTTGGACCTTGGCCGGTATGCCCTGCGGAAAACGGCCATGGGCGCCGATATAGGTTTCCTTGCGCAGATAACTGGCCGCCGTCTGGCCCGGCGGCACCAGTTCGCTCGGATACTCGTAGCGCAATTCATCCAGGGAAAAGGTGCACAGGCGCGCGATGCGCACGGTTTCGGCCAGGGCTTCGGGAGCATACAGATTGGCCAGGCGCAGGCGCGCGCGCAAATGCTGCTCGGCGTTTTGCGCCAGCCCGTAGCCGCACTCGTACACGGCCTTGCCCAGCCGGACCGCGGTAAGCGTGTCCTGCAAGGGCTTGCGCGAGCGCACATGCATGCACACATGGCCCAGCGCCACGATGGGCAGGCCCTGCTGCAAGGCCACTTCTTCCACGCAGACGCGGTGCAGCTCATCAAAAGCGCGGTGCAGCAGGTTCAGGCCGATCCAGGCCCGTCCGGGAAACACCATCGCCATCCAGCCCGCCTGGCGGTGCAGGCGCTCGACTTCGGGCGCGTCCACCCCGGGATAGGCGGGCAGCAGGATGGTCAGGCAGTCGGGCAAGCCTTTCAGGTGGGCAAACGCGGGCACCGGGGCGGCCAGGTCGGCCGGATGGAGCAAGTAGCTGCCCTTGGCGCTGCGGGTGCGCGCCAGGGTGATCAGTTCGCACAGATTGCCGTAGCCCTGGCGGTTTTGCGCCAGCACGATGAGCGACAGGGCTGGACTGCCGTCCGGGTTGTGCACATGAAAATGCGCGCCGATCAGCAGCGGCAGCGCGGCCTTCCGGGCTTCGGCATGGGCGCGCACCACGCCGGCCAGCGAGCATTCGTCGGTGATGGCCAGCGCCGCATAGCCCAGCTGGACGGCGCGCGCCACCAGTTCCTGCGCATGGGAAGCCCCCTGCAGAAAGGAAAAATTGGTGAGGCAGAACAGCTCCGCGTAATCGGGGAGGCTCTGGGGCGGGACGGCGGCGCGCATGGGAAGGCAAGCTGGACAGTGTGAATACTGTATAAAAACACAGTGTACACTGTCGCCGGGCTGGCACCAAGTGCCAACTTTGATTCGAAAAGTGTCTGATTTGTGCACATTCCAAGCTGGCAACCTTGGGGCGCGGCTTGCGGATACAGTATATTTGCCAACTTGTCATATAAAAATGCCATCGTGCCCACGAAGCGCGCATGGACGATCCGCCCCACTTTTCCCCGGAGCCCACGTGTTCAAACCCACCCTTTTGCGCCGCTCGATCCTCGTCGGCCTGTACGGCAGCGCAGCGCTGGCCAGTGTCACTCCCGCCTTCGCCCAGACCGCGCCGCAAGCCGGCGCCGAGGCCATGCCGACCGTCAGCATCGTCGGTTCGCGCCGCGTCTCGGCCACCTCGGCCACCGAAACCGCCGTGCCGGTCGACTTCATTCCCATGACCCGCATCGCCGAACAGGGCGGCCAGTTCGACCTGGCCCAGACCCTGACCTATATTTCGCCCTCGTTCAACTCGACCCGCCAGACCGGCGCCGACGGTGCCGACCTGGTCGATTCGGCCGCCCTGCGCGGCCTCGGTTCGGACCAGACCCTGGTGCTGATGAACGGCAAGCGCCGCCACACGACCGCGCTGGTGAATATCTTCGGCGCGCGCAACCGCGGCAATACCGGCACCGACATGAACGCCATTCCCCTGCTGGCCGTGAAGGACATCCAGGTGCTGCGCGACGGCGCGGCGGCCCAGTACGGTTCGGACGCCATCGCTGGCGTGATCAATGTGCAGCTGAAAAAATCGCTGGGCTGCGAAACCGTGCTCGGCGCCGGCCAGTATTCCAAGGGTGACGGCAAGAACGTGCTGGCCTCGGCCTACTGCGGCGTGGCCGTCGCCGGCGGCGTGGTCGGCGTGACCGGCGAATATCTCGACCGCGGCCGCTCCAACCGCGCCGACCCCGGCAGCCTGCGCACCATCGGCGACAGCAAGGTGCAAAACAATACCCTGTACCTGAACGGCGACATCCCGCTGGCCGGCGGCCGTCTCTACTTCACGGCAGGCACGCAATCGCGCGACGCTTCCTCGGCCGCCTTCGGCCGCAGCGCCGACGATATCCCGGAACGCAATGCGGCCGCCATGTACCCGAACGGCTTCGCTCCTTACATCGACGCGCTGATCGACGACCATTACGGCACCGTCGGTTTCCGTACCAAGCTGGGCGCGTGGAATGCGGACTTCTCGCAGACCTACGGCTACAACGACATGCACTACACCATCCGCCACACCCTGAACGCGTCCATCGCCAACCTGGACCTGCTCAATGGCGGCAAGGGCGTGAGCCCGTCGAGCTTCGACGCGGGCGGCTTCTCGGCGCGCCAGCGCACCAGCAACGTCGACTTCAGCAAGTTCTACGACGGCGTCATGGCCGGCCTGAACGTGGCCTTCGGCGCCGAATACCGCAGCGAGGATTACCACATCTATGCGGGCGAACCGGGTTCCTACATCGACGCCGACGGCGTGGGCGGCGGTGCGCCGGGCAGCCAGGGCTTCCCGGGCTTCCGCCCCGCCGACATCACCAACCGCGACCGCCACAGCGAAGCGGCCTACCTGGACCTGGAAGCCGACGTCACCAACCGGTTCAAGCTCTTAGGCGCGCTGCGCTACGAAAAGTTCAGCGATTTCGGTTCGACCGTGATCGGCAAGCTGGCCGCGGCCTACAAGCTGACCGACACCGTGCTGGTGCGCGGTTCGGCCAGCACAGGCTTCCGCGCGCCGTCGCTGCAGCAAATGTATTTCTCGTCGACCTTCACGGAATTCGTCAACGGCAAGCCGGTCGATTCGGTGTTCGCCCCCAACGGCGGCAAGGTGGCCAATGCGATCGGCATCCCGCCACTGAAAGAAGAAAAGTCGCGCAGCCTGACTCTGGGCGCGACCTGGACGCCGAGCGCAACGACTTCGCTGACGGCCGACCTGTATCAGATCAAGATCCGCGACCGCATCGTGTTCTCGGGCCGCTTCGATCCGAGCAATTACGCTCCCATCGTTCCGCTGCTCGACACCCTGGGCGTGGGCGCTGCGCAATTTTTCGTCAACTCGCTCGATACCACCACGCGCGGCCTGGACCTGACCCTGTCGAACCGCGCCAATCTGGGCGAAGGCAAGCTGAACACTTTCCTGGCCATGAACATCGGCAAGACCGAAGTCACCAAGGTCAAGGCGCCGCCCGCCCTGGCTGGTTATGAAGACGTGGTGCTGTCCGAACGCGAGCGCCTGTTCATCGAACAGGGCGGCCCGCGCCGCAAGGCCAC
>CAMLHI010000001.1 GCA_946479705.1 uncultured Oxalobacteraceae bacterium | reverse complement strand
GTGCCAACCGTGCGCGCACCAGTGCTGGGCAACGTCGCGTCCGCGAGCGTCGCCAAAGGCAGCGTGCTGGATATTCCGATCAGCGCGACCGACCTGGACGGTGAGGCGCTCACGCTGTCGATCGATGGCCTGCCACGGTTCGCCAGCTTTACCCAGACCGGTACGGGCGCTGAGGCGCGCGCGGTCTTGCACTTCGCGCCCGGCGAGAATGACCGCGGCGACTACACGGTCACCGTCACCGCGCGCAAACCGGGTGATGCGCAGGGCAATGGTGCGCTAGCCACATCGAGCCGGTTCGTCCTGTCGGTCAGCAGCCTGACCGAGCCGCCTGTGGTTTCGGTGGTCCCACGGGCGGTCGCAGTGGCCGGGCAGCAGCTGCGTATTCCGATCGTCGCCACCGATCCGGACCAGGACGCGCTGCAGTATGCGGCCGTCGGCCTGCCCGACGGCGCCGTCATCGAAACCGATGCCCTGTACGGTCACGCTTACATCGTATGGACACCGACCCAGGCCCAGATCGGCGCCTTCGACGTCAGTTTGCGTGTCAGCGATAGTGGCCTGCCGCAGGCGAATTCCGGCATTCCGGCGGGAGACGATGTTGTCGCCTTGCCGAACGTCGTCGTGCACGACGTGCGCATCGTCGTGCGCGCGGCAAACGCGGCACCCGAGGTACTCGCCGTCAGCTCGGCCGGCGCCATCATGGCGAGCAGCACGTCCACGGGCAGCACTGTCAACGCGACCGAAGGTGTAGCGGCGACAATCGATGTGTTGGTACGCGACAGCGATTTCGACCCGCTGAACTGGAACGTGGACGGTATGCCTGCCGGCATGACCATGACTTCCTCGAACAGCGCCGATGGGCAAGCCAAGCTGAGCTTGAGCTGGGTTCCGGGCTACTTTGCTGCCCAGGCGGAAGGCCAGGGGAGCTATAACATAACGGTGCGCGCAAGCGACGGAAATGCTTCGGCCAGCCATACGATCGCCATCAAGGTCGCCAATGCCAATCAGGCGCCGGCGGCGATGGCGCTGCCGATCCAGCTGGTGCGCGAAGGCGACACGCTGGGCTTGACCTTGCCAAGCGCCGATCCCGACGGCGACGCGCTGCTTACCAGCCTGATACGCGATGCGGCGACACCGCCGGGGGTGCATTTTGACCCGGCAAGCCGGTATTTCGAATGGACGCCGGACGCCGATACAATCAACAAGCTGGGCGCACGGGATGGCTTGTTCACGTTCACCTTTACCACGACGGATGGCCAGGCCAGCACCTTGCAGCACTTGCAGGTGCGCGTATTCGATATCAACCGGGCACCCGAGGTGGCAGTGTCGAACCACGCGGTTATGCTCGGCCAGACGTTCGCACTGCCCGTGATGAAGGGCGTTGATGTGCTCGCGGCCGATGCCAGCGATGGCCTGAATATCGGCGATGCCGACGGCGCGGCCCAGAGCGCGGCGCTGACTGTTGCCTTCGACCACCTGCCGGAAGGTGCATCGTATGACGCCGCACTCGGCCAATTGGTCTGGACCCCAGGTCCCGGCCAGATCGGCGACCATGTGGTCAGTGCCCGCGTGTCGGATGGTATCGACACGAGCGTGCGCACGTTTACCTTGAGGGTGGTGGCCGAGCAGCAAGCCAATGCGCCGGCCGTGCTGGTCGACCTGACCCCATCCGCACCGGTCGTCCCGGGCCAGAGTCTGCTGGCAACGGTACGCGCCAGCAGCTATGGCGCGATCGGACAGATCGCCGTGCAGGTGCGCGGCGCGGCAGTGGGCTTGGCGGAGTGGACCAGCGTCAGCCTCGAACCGGGCGGACGGGTAAGGCTGCTGGCACGCGCCCCAGGCGTTGCGGAGATGCGCGTCGTGGCGACCGACGTGGACGGCTTTAGCACGACCAAGGTGCAATCGATCCGCGTGCGTGATCCGCAAGACAACGCGGCACCGCTGCTCGGCTGGGGCGGAGCGCTCCAGCCCGACGGGCCGGACAGCATTCCGGCCACGTTCACGCATGCGGCGCTGGTGCAGGCGCGTATAGGCGAGCTTCAGCTGATGGGATGGAAGCTCGAGATTGCAGCGTCCGGCTCCGGCGCCTGGAGTACCTTGGGGAGCGCCGACGCGTCCGCCAGCGCCACCTCGGCGCTGGTCGACCTGGCCCAGCTCGACCCGGCCCGCTTTGCCAATGGGGTTTACCAGTTGCGCCTGAGCGCATGGGATCTGAGCGGGCGCACCACCACCATCGGCACCCGCGTGGTGGTCGATTCCGGCGACAAGACGCTGGACCAGGCAGTCGTCACCGATGCCATGTTCCAGCTGGGCGGACACACTTTTGCCATGACCCGTAACGCGCCGCTTGCTGGCAGCGCTGCCAACGACTTCGGCAACTGGACGGCGCCATTGCTCGATACGCGCATCAGCGACGACCAGCCGCTATCGACGGCGCTCGGCGGTAGCGCCGGGTGGAACGTGGGCGCGCGCGTGTGGCTGCAAATGCCGGCAAGCGTGGAGTTGCCGGGTGCCGCAATGGCCCATCTGGCCTTCACGCTGGACACGACGACGCAAGCGCTTGGCGGCGTGGCCAACGCGCCGGCGGTGCTGCATCCCACGTTTTCCGGCAGCGCCGGCTGGCAGCTTGAAGCGCTCGCGGTCGATGCCCAAGGGTTCGCCAGCGACCAGCCGGTGAACCTGCAGCGGCAAGGACGGCAGCTGTTCGACCAGGTCACCGGGCTGCCTTGGCGCCCGGCGGCATACCGCCTGACCGGCCCGGATGGCACTGCCTATACGCTCGATGCGAGCGGAAAGATAAGCGCAGTCCGGTTCGCTGACCGGCAGCAGTGGCTGGTCAGCGATGCTGGCGTTGTTCTGGTGGGCAGCGACCCGGGCGCGCGCGTAAGCGTGGTACGGGATGCGCAGGGCCGGGTGGTGCGCGTGAGCGGGCCGCTCGCCGCCGACCCGGCGGTGGTGCGCGATATCGCCTACCGCTACGATCAGGAAGGACGCTTGATCCTGGCGCGCAGCATCAATTCGCCAGGCACGGGCGTCCAGTACGGCTACCGTGCCGATGGCAGCCTGATTACCGACCCGGTGACGGCCAACTTGGGAGAGGCGGCCAACTGGCTTGCCGACCGCGCCAGCGCAAGCTGGACTGGCGAACTGGCCGCCGGCAGCGTAGTGAACCTGAGCCTGACGATTCGCGACAGCGAGCTGGCCTCGACCGTCAAGGTGGCCGGCGCGCGCGGCGCCATCCTGCTGGCCGTGACCACCACTGGCAGCGACGTGCAGCTCGACGCCACTGGCGCCGAGGTGCTGGCGCGCACCACACGCGGCAATACCACCACCACCCTGGTGCGGGTCACGCAGGCCGGCATGAAGCTGCTGAGTCTGCGCGGCAGCGGCCCTGCGCACCTCAGCGTGGCTGTCGCAGGTGACCTGAACCTGGACGGCGCCGTCGATGGCAGTGACAGCGCCTTGTTCGAGCAGGCGTCGATCAGCGGGGCCGCGGTGGGCGACATTGACGGCGACGGCGCGACCAATGCGACCGACCGTCAGATCCTGTCGAGCATGTTCAACTGGCGTACCCAGCAAGCCCCGACGGCCGCCGCCGGCGTGCTGACCGGAGCCATGACCCATTCCGATCTTGCCGTTCGCGTCGGTATAGGCTCCCTGTTTGCGCCGGGCGCGCAGGAGCCGGTCTTCTGGACGATCACCGATGCAACGCATGGCAGCGCGCGCTTGTCGAGCGACGGACAGTCCGTGTTGTTCACGCCCGAGGCTGGCTATTCCGGTCCGGCCACCATTACGCTGCGCGCCGACGACGGTTTCGTCCTGGGTGCGCCGGTGGTATTGAACGTCAACGTCAGCGGTGCACGCCTGGTCAAGCTGCATGTCGATCGTCTGGACGCCCTGGGCAAAGGGGCCGCGGCAAGGCTGCGGGTGAGCGGCGACTTTGCCGACCAGGCCGGCGTCGAGCTGGGGGGCGACTATCTGCAACTGAGCTCCAGCAACACCGATGCGGTCATCGTTGGCGCCGGCGGCGTCCTGCGGGGCGTGGCCGACGGCAGCGCCACGATTGAAGTGCACGCGCACGGTATCGCGGCCGTCGATGCGCTCGAGGTGAGCGGCCAGCCGGTGGCGGCCGCGCGCAACGACGACGGCTTTGAAGTCGATGTTTATCCCCATGCGATCGTGCTGCCGGTGGTCGGCGGTCAACGCCAGCTGAGGGTGCACACCCTCGACGGCGACGACATTGCGTCGGCCCAGTCCGGCACACGCTATTACATCAGCGATCCCGCCGTGGCCGAGGTGTCGGCCGACGGACTGGTTAGCGCCAAGGCGGCTGGCAATGTCACCATTTCGGTCGTCCATGGCGGCTTGCAGCATGACATCGTGCTGGAAGTACAGGTGCCGGCCACCGGTCCGACCGCCATGCGTGCGGTCGACGGTGCGGCGGTACAGGACGCGGACGGCAACCTGCTGATGGTCGCGCCAGGGGCGCTTGCGGCGGACGCAACGGTGGCAATCCATGCGCTGCCCCTCTCCGCGCTCACGCTGCCACTGCCGGCCGCGAACATCATGGATGCCTTGGGCGCAGTGCAGATCGACCTGGAGGGACAGCGCTCGGCCTTGCCCTTGCAGCTGGCACTGAAGGTCAACGCGCCAATCGATCCGCTCACCGGCCAGGCCAAGGTCCTGGCCGCCGGTACCGAAGTGTTCTTCTGGCGCCAGGGATCGGTCATGGACGCCGATGGTATTGCCCACGATACATGGTGGCTGGTCGACAACGGCGTGATTGGCGAGGACGGGCTGGCACATACTTCCAGCCCGCCGTACGACGGCATCGGTGGCGGCGGCATCATGCTGTTTTCGACGAGCAAGGAAACCAATCGGCAGACCGGTGAAGTCAAGGTCAAGGGCGTGGCCCTCAACTGGGACGCAATCTGGTCGCGCCAGGCCGCCATCGCCATGGCGCCATCGCCGATGATGGCCGTAGCCGCGCTGGACATCTTCAGTACCATGTCGGACATCGTGGTGTTCAGCTATACGCTGGACGGCACCTATCAGCTGGCGGTGCCCGCGGCGGCGCTCGATCCGGCCGCGATTTCGCTCAGCTTCCCGGCGGCGCCGCCAACGGGCCTGCACGAGCCGGATATCACCGGGCTCGACTTCGACAAGGAGAGCAATAAGCTCACCCTCAGCGGGACGGATTTCGTGCCGCCTGGCGCCGCGCCTGCCAACTTCAAGATCAAGGTGTGGCTGCGGGCCCGTAACGGCATGGTGCCGGAGCCGAACGATCAGCCTGAGCGTGGGCTGGTATGGATGGGTATCGCGGCCAGCGTCACCGGCGACGGCAAGCTTGAGATCACCGTGCCGGCTGGCGTGGCACTGTCGCAGCACACCGTGTACGTCGAACGGATCGCACTAGCCTCCAAGGATGGCGACACCATCGAAAAGGGCGGCACGCTCGAAAGCAGCGAGGTCGAAGCCTGGGTCACGGGGACCACGGACACCATCGTCGCTTCGAACGGGCGCCTGAGTTTCTTTGCTCCGGGCCAAGGCAACGGCCTGCAACTGCTGAAGACGGAAACCGTCGACGAACTCGGCCAGCCGCTCGAGCTGCGTGGACGCTACACCCATGAAATCGCCTTTAGCAGCGACGGGACCCTCGCCTTTGTTGCCGGCGCCGGTGGCAGGATTTATGTGGTCGACACAATGCGCCACAAGGTGTTTCATACCATCACGGTGGCCAATGCAACGAACCGCATTTCCAGCATCGCCGTCAACGGCGGCTGGCTGTATGTCGCCGAAGGCTTTGCCTCGTTAGTGGGCGCTGGCGGTGGCCGCCTGTTGCGCATCAATATCGACCAGGAGACGCCAGCATTCCTCAAAGCCCAGCAGGTGCTGGACTTGGGCGTGAACCCGCCGTTCGGATTTCAGGATCTGGCGGTCAATGCTGGCCGTTTCCTCGGCATGACGGCCGCCGGCGAAGCCATTTCGCTGATGAATACGCCGTTCGCCCAGCCCGGAAATGTCTATGTGCTCGATCTGGAGGCCGTCAGCGACAAGGGGGAAGTAGGCGGCGCCGCGCTCCGGACTTTGGACCGCGCGGCTTACCAGCAGGCCAACCAGGGTAAAGGTACCTTGTCGATTACCAGCGGCCGCAACAGCGGCGAATTCCTGGTCACCAATGCCAAGGATTATGACCGTGGCGTCGTCGGAGTGACATGGAAAGTCGCTGCCGATGGATCGCTTAGTACCACCGCCCGCGCCAGCTCTGCCTTGCTGACTCCGAACGATTCCGATCCAACCTGGCTGCAGCGCAAGCACCAGGAAAATATCCAGCGAGCCCAGCAGGTGGTGCTGCTCAACTATATGGACGAGGAGTACGCGCTCACATCGGACTACAATTTTGTGTTCGACGATCCGCATTTCTCCGACACCGACAACTACGGTTTCGGCAAACAGATCGGCGGCAAGATCGGGATCATCCAGGATCCGCTGGGCAAGCATGGCGGACCCAAGTTCCTCGGCGCGACCACGCCGATCCCGTCAGGCGCCATCGACGCCTTGGCGCTGGCGCCGGATGGACGACTGCTGGCCCAAGTCTGGATCGAAGAGGAGGTTCCGGAGGTTCCGGGCGCTACCAGGTTCGTCGACGTGCTGTACGCCTGGAATGCCCAAGCATTGGTGCGCGCGGCGCTTGGCATGTCGAACCCGCTCTCGTTCCCGATCGACAGAACCGGGCGGGGCGACTCGTCCCAGCCGGTTGCCGACGCGCAGGCGATCCGTTACGACGGGCCGACCGGCGACCTCGATTTTGGCAATATTTTCGGAATTGGTACGTACACGCCGGGCGATGACCTGACGAGTGTGAATGTGTGGGGGGAGATATCGCACAGCGACTATATCGGTGTGATGGCGGTTGACCCGACCGCCCACGAAGACACGGGCGAAGCCTTCGCCATCGAAGATGTCGAGGACATGACGGTAGTCTCGCAGGGTGCCGGGCAGCCGGCGTCAACTCAGCCTGCGTCCCCCTATTTGGATAAAGCAGCGCCGGGCACAGTCACGTACACGAACGAAAGCTCGACCAAGGTGTATTTGAATATCGATGTAGGTACGAATGACTTCTTCCATGTCGTCGCGCCCGGGACCACTTCGTCGGTGGCAACGAATACGCGAATCGTAACGAAGGAAGTGATCGAGCCCCATGCTTCGCGGGTCGTCAACTATTTCGGCATGCTCAGTCCGGAATACATGGCGCACAATGTCCATACGGATCAAGTGTTGCTGTCGGCCACGATAACGGGGTCGAGGTCGACCGATCCCCAAGGCCTCATGAACAAGAAGACCGAGACGAAGAAGGTCTACTACTTGAGCGATTTGGCTGATGGTGCTATCGGTGACCGGAACTGGAGTTTCATCGACACGGTGGTCGGTGAACAGCGCAAGCTCACCGTTTATAACCCTGACCATCTTGATATTGGAATAAATCGAGGTGCCGGCAAGCCCGTTGCCAGTACGGATCGTTTCTCGGTTGCCACAGACGGCGATATCACGACCATTACCTACAGCGCGCGGACAGAGGCTCGGGCAAGTGCTGCGCTTTACGACAGCGAAACGCTGGTAATTGGAAATGCGGAAAACCCCAAGATATTTACGGTCAACTTGAGGGCGCGTACGGTCCGCAAGACTGTCCTCAACCTCAACGTGGCGGCCATGTTTCAAGCGTTGAAAGGCCTTGGCAAGACGGCTGCGCCCGACAGCGACCTCGGCGTTTTTTACGCAACGGTCGGTGCATCTCTGGACGCAAACAAGACGGCAATGACCGCAGCCTACAGGAACCAGGTCGCACGCTTGATCTCGAACATGGATTCGAGAGCGTTTGAATTGTCCGATACCCAGACCCCCCAAACCAGCACCGCCGACGCCAGCGTGGACGCCACTTGGCTCTATAAACTTGCCGGATTTCCTAACACAGCAGGGCTGGCAGGAGGCGACTCCAATGGCGCTGCGATTCTTGCTGTTGCTAAGGCGATAACTACGCCTGGAATTCAGCGCTACGTCGTCGAACAGGCGGTCAATCAACTTCGCTCCAATGGCACGCCACGCGAGCAAGTTAAAGCTTTTCTGGAGACGATCGCTGTCTCATTTGGCAAAACATTGAACGAACAAAAAGTGGCAGCAGCTAAGGCCGACCTCGATACATTGACCGCTGAGGAAAAAAAACTGTTGGGAATTACCTTCGACAGTAAGCTTTTTGCCCAGGTGGTTGGAGCGGTCATTGCGCATGAATTCTCCCATACCGTCGGGTTAATGGATGAATACACGCCGGCGGGGGGGACGGTCCTAGGTGGCCCTAGAGACTACATGGGCAACGTGGATTGGACCGGGGGCGCCAGCCGGCACACGCCCCTGCAGACCACCATGCAAGGCATGGGAATGAAGGATGTGAAGAACGACGTGCAGCTTAAGAATGTCGCGGCCCTAATGGCCGCGTACAAGCGACTAGTGCCGAACCAAGATTTAGTCCGCGGCGCCCACCAAGACGTCGAACTTCTAGGTCCTGGCGGCAATGTGGCGCCGTTGACAATGGCCGCGGTAGATGAGCTCATGGCAGCGGCGCGCCAGTACTGGATCGACGCCGGAATTTTGCCGGCGGCGTTCGCGAATGTCACAGTCAGTGTCGCGCAACTGCCGTCCGGTATCGCTGCGCAGACGATCGGGCCGGACGTGACGCTATCCATCGATGGCGCTGGCTGGGGATGGTTCACCGATCCGAGTGCTGCCTCTGTAGACCAATTCGATCAGGACGGAAGTACCACTGACTTTATCGCGCGCGCCGGAAGTACGGCGGCATCGCGGATGGACCTGTTGACCGTGTTGGTACATGAATTGGGCCATATTCTGGGACTTGGCGATACGTCCAGCGATTCCGACGTGATGGCCCAGTTCCTGGCCGCCGGCGTAAGGCGCTTGCCAAGTGCGACCGACATCGCCGCCATGCGCGAGGCTAACATGCTCTCGAACAGAACTTTCGTTGGAATAACAATCGCTGGAACGGCCCAGGGGCAGGTGTACGCTGGCGCGAGTACTCTTCCGGTCATGCCCACGTTGCAAGACGGTGCGCTGCGCGATGGCTCCGGCTGGCAAGCTGATGGCGACGTCACGATTCGCGGCGGGCTTGCTGTGCTTGGTGAGAATGCGCCTGTCAACGCCCATCTTGCGCAAAGCTTCAACGTCAAGCTTGACGACCGCTACATTGCCTTTACTGTTGGCGACATAGCCCTGCAGGGACGCGGCGCGGGTGGCCCCAACGACGCTTTCGAAGTTGCACTGCTCGACGCAAACACTGGCGCTTCCGTCGCGGGTAGCGACGGGCTTTCGCGCAGCGATGCGATCGTCAATATTCAGGCCGATGGTCGCGAGTCGATGGCCACCAGCGTGCGAAAAGTTAACAATGGGGACAACACGTCGACGTATTTCATCGACCTGCATCATGTCGCCGGCGCCTTGATCGGTTCTCCGCTAATCCTGTCGTTTGACCTGCTGGGCTTTGGTGCGCAGGCGAGCTCCGTGAGCCTGCGAGATATTCGCTTGATTCAGGAGCAGGTTGCGAACGATGATACGGTTGCCACTAGCGAGGACCAAGCTGTGACAATTGCCGCGCTGGCAAACGATTTTATCGGTGGGGCAGGCGACCCCTTGGCAGGCGGCGCTATTGCTTCCGTGGAAGTGGTCGATGGACCGGCGCACGGTACCCTGGCGCTGAATGCAGACGGAGTATTCGACTACATTCCCGACGCGAACTTTAACGGGGTCGATAGCTTCAGCTACCGGTATGGCGTGAATGGAGTGACATCAAATGTCGCGACTGTCCGCGTGGCGGTCAGCGCCGTAAACGATGCCCCAAGCGCTCCCGATTCCACTGGCGCGATCGTGGCCGGAGAACCGTATACGTTCGACCCGCTGGCTGGCGCAAGCGATGTCGAAGGCGGCATCTTGCGCGCAGTGATCGAGGACATGCCTGCACACGGGATCGTCGTACATAACGCCGATGGCAGCGTTACCTATACTGCTGATATTACGTTTTCCGGAACAGACACGCTGAGTTACCGGATTAGCGATGGCGAAATCCTTTCCGCCCCAGTGATGATGCGGATAAGCGTGCTGCCATCAAATACCGCACCGGTGGCGCTTGATGCAGCGTTGCAGTTGATCGAAGACGGCAGTGTCACGATTGACCTGACTGCTTACGGTAGCGATGCCGAACATGACGCCTTAAGTGCAAGCATCACGGTTCGACCGATACATGGCAACTTGTTACAGACGTCCGACGGCAAGTGGAATTACAAGCCTGCAGCCGATTATTTTGGTACTGACGAGGTGCGCTTCGTTCTTGGCGACGGCGCGTTGGTGTCGCGCGAGACTACGCTCAGTTTCACAATTGTTGCCGTTAACGACGCGCCGGTCGTAGTCGATCAAAACGCGCTACTGGCCGAAGACGGATCCATTACGATCCAAGCCTTGGAGGCGGCCGAAGACATCGACAGCGCAGCGCTCACTGGTGCCATTGTCACCGGCCCTTCGCATGGTAAGCTTACGTCGAACTCGGACGGTAGCTTCACGTATCGTCCGGATGTTGACTACTTCGGTGCCGACAGCTTCACCTACTGTGCTAACGATGGCGAGCTCGACTCGAACGTGGCGACCGTCAACCTGACAGTTAGGCCGGTCAACGACGCGCCAGTTGCGCAGGACGCAGCACTTGCGCTCGACGAAGACGGGACACTATGGTTCGACCTGCGCAGCTTTGTATTCGACGTCGACAGCACGATCGTTGACGCATCGGTCGTCGCAGGCCCTGAACACGGCAGTGTAGCGCGCGACGCGGACGGCCGCTTCAGGTACAAGCCGGATGCGAATTTCAACGGCACGGACACGTTGCGTTTCATACTTTTCGATGGAAATCTGAAATCGAACGAAGCTACTCTCGCGCTTACCGTGGCGGCGGTGAACGATATGCCCACCCTGGGCGATCAAAGTGCGTTCTTACTTGAAGAGGGCACAGGCACGATACATCTGCTGGCTGGTGCGTCCGACATCGACGGCGACGCGCTTACTGCAAGCATAGTGGCCGGTCCGGCCCACGGTACGCTAACGGTCGATGCCGATGGCGGCTTCACCTACAAGGTGGATGCCGACTACTTTGGCACGGATAGCTTTACCTACTGGGTCAGTGACGGACAGAGCGAGTCGGCAATTGCAACGGTGAGCCTGACGATCACGCCAGTGAATGATGTACCTGTCGCTCAAGGCTCTACGATCACGGGTGCCGAGGATACCCCGCTGACCTTGAGGTGGGACGACTTCGGCGTGGCGGATGTGGACGGTGACGTGCTCACCGTAACGCTGAACACGTTGCCCGAGGCGGGCGCATTGCAACTTGTCCGGGGTAACGGCACCTGGGACACCGCCTCAGTTGGCATGCAGTTAACCAAGGCAGATCTCGACGCGGGCAGGGTGCGCTTTGTACCGGCTGTCAACGCGTCGGGCGGCGCAGGCATTCCGAGCGCCGGCGATGGCAATCTGCGCGCGCACTACGCCAGCCTGAGCTACACCGTTTCGGACGGCAAGGCGACAAGCGCTGCGGCAACGATAAGCATCGATATCGTGGCGGTCGCCGATGCACCCGTTCTCAACCTGTTGGGAAGCACCCTCGAGCGCCGAATGTTCAGCACCGGCTGGGAAGCGGCGCCGAACACGACTTTGCAGTCGACCCTGGTGGCAACGAGCAGCTTCGACGGCTGGTCCCTGGTGACCGGGACCGACCAGCACGGCGAGGGCAGGGGCCTGGGTGGCGGAAAGGATGGCTTCGAATTCTGGAGCAATGGCGACCAGATGGCCGACCAGAACGAAAATCTGCACACGGTGAGCGCCTCCGCAAGCGGCGGCAATAGCTGGCTTGAAATCAACGATGCCGGCGGCAGCCAATTCCAGACGCTCGGAATCGCGCGCCAGATCAGTACCGACACGGGCGCCAGCTATCGTCTCGAGTTCGACCTGGCAGGACGCCTTGGCTACGGCAAGGAAACGACCCGTATTGCCGTGTACGTGGACGACGTGCGCATCGCCAGCTTCGATAACACCAGCGGCGAGAGCGCGCTGAAATGGCAGCACGCGGTGGCCAACTTCGTCGGCAAGGGCGGCACGCAGACGATCCGGATTGTCACCGATGCGAGCAACCGGGAGAAAAGCGGCCGCGGCATGATGCTCGATAACATCGCGTTCAACGAGAGCATCGCGTTCAACCACGGAACCCGTGGCGGCGCGACCCTACTGCAAGGTGTGCAGGCGGCGCTCACCGATACGGATGGATCGGAAACCTTGCGCCTGACGCTGGCCGGCCTGCCGCAAGGCACGGTGCTCAGCGACGGCGCGCACAGCTTTACGGTCACGGCGCAGCAGCCTGTGGCCGACATCACCAGCTGGAATACCTACACCATGGCAGTCAGGACGCCGGCAGCCTACCATGGCACGCTCGAGCTGCAGCTTGTCGCTACCTCGACCGAAGCGGCGACCGGCAGCACGGCAAGCGTGAGCAAGACCATCACGCTCCAGGTGGACCAGGTGGCCGAAGTGCCGGTGCTGGACCTGTCGCCAAGCCAGGTCATGGTCAGCCGCAGGATCGTCGACACCAGTTGGGAAGGGGTGGCCGATGTCACCTACGGCGCAACCTTGATCACCGCCGAGCAGTTTGCCGGCTGGGACAGCGTGGACGCCAAGGCCGGCAAGGATGAAGCATTCTTCATCTGGGGCGATGGCGATCTGATGCCAAACGGTCTCGGCAAGAGCGTGACCGTACGGCCTGCCAGCGGAGCCGGCCACGAATGGCTTGGGCTAAGCAACGGGGTCAACAGCGGCAGTAATAGCCATTTCCAGTTGCCTGGGATCGAGCGCAGTATTCCGACGATAGCCGGAGCGAACTACACCTTCACGCTCGACTACGCCGGCATGCTGGGGCTGGCTGCCAGCAGCACGCTGATCGGGATCTACGTCGATGGCGTGCAGGTAGGCAGCTACGCCGGCACCAGCGGCAACACGGCCTTGAATTGGGAAGCCCTGAGTTTTACGTTCACCGGCAACGGGCAAGCACGTACGCTGCGCGTCCAGCTCGAGGGCGGCACCGACACCAGTACCGCAAGGGGCGCGATGATCGATGCGCTACAGGTTGTCGAAACGCTGCCCAATAGCACCAGCGTGGCTTATGGCTTCGTCAACGGTAAGGTCGCGCTGCCCGCGATTAACGCCAGGCTGGCTGATGGCGATACCGAGGCGACGCTTAAGGCCGAGCTTTCCGGTCTGGTGGCCGGCAGTGTACTGAGCGATGGTGTGCGCCAGATCACCGTCAGCGCCAGCACGCCGCGCATCGACATCAGCGCATGGAACCGGGCGATGCTGGTGGTCACCCCGCCAGCAGGGTATGTTGGTATTATGAAACTTCAGGTGCTGGCGACCACCACCGAGCTGGGCAATGGAAGCACAGCCAGCAATGCGCGCGAGCTGACGGTGCAGGTATTGTCGGGTACGGAATGCGCGACGCCGGCCGGCATGAATCCGTACGTGGCGCTGGCCGGCACCATGGTGCCGACCGATAGCAGCACGGTGGTATTGGCTTCGTCGCTGGCCGACCCGGACGTGACCAGCATCGTGTTGGGAACCGTGACGAACTTGGCTCAGCCGGTGGGTTTGGTCGACAACGAGTCGATGGAAGCGTGGCTGCGCCGCCTGAGCCAGTCTCTGGGCAGCGCGTTCGACGTGCAGATGGAAGCGATGTTCCGGGACGGCCATTAAAGCCGGCCTGTCGTCAGGGGGCGGTGCTGAGTGGCATGAGCCGCCCCTTGGAAAATTATCAGGAAAATTGGAGAAAGCGATGAAAGTGCAAGGACCATGGCCGGCAATGTTGTTTACCGTCCTCACGTGCGCCATGCCGGCGTGGGCCGCATCGGATGGGGCGGATTCAGCGAAGTACAGTGTGTTGATCGCAACGCGCATGGCCGAAATCGGAGACACGGGCAGCGGGCAGCAGGTCATGGAAACGCTTGATGGCTTGGAATCGCAACGCACGTTTCTTGACGATTCCCTGCGCCTGTTTGACCCCGAGATTGTGGCGCTCGATACCGATCCGTACTTTCGGAAGTGGTGGGGCGTTAACCTGCGGACCCTGCGCGCTCATATCGATAAGCCCGCATTGATCTCGAAAAAATATGCGAAAAAATTTGCTCGGCTAGACAGGAGAAGTCCGAGTTGGGAGCGCATACGGCTCGTTGATGACTTTCAGCACACTGTGGATGACTTCGCCCTCGCCCTCGCGGTCACGGTGGCCAACTCATGGGACACGTTGCCACTGGAAGATATTGATGCTCGCATTAGCTCAATCAAACAACGCGTAAATCAAGCGCTTGGTACTGCCAGTGGATCGAGTGGACCAGCTCGCCGAGAGGTCGAATCGATTGGAATGGGCTACGTAAAGCAATACGACTACGACCAATATAGAGATTGCCGCGAAGGCATCGTAGCAAAGTTCGCTGCCGAGCGAGAGCGAATGCGTTCGCGGCTGCGGGAAATGCGTGAAACTGAGAGGGAGTTTCAAGTTGACAGCACGACCGTGGCGACGATAAGTCGGCTGTACGATGACATTCTTTCGACCACGAACGAAGACCAAATCGTTGCCCGCCAATCGCTAATTTATAGAAGGTATTGTTTGCGGGCGCGGTTGCATAAACTTATGACTACGTCAGGGCGCAGGTACATGATGGTGCACTGATGGCCTGCTCTACACCGGCGTGTATGAACCCGTACGTCGCGCTGGCCAGTACCACGGCGCCGATCGATAGCAGCACCGTGGTGCTTGCTTCTTCGCTGGCCGACTCGGACCTGACCAGCATCGTGTTGGGAAGCGTGGCGAACCTGGCTCAGCCGGTGGGTTTGGTCGACAACGGCGAGTCGATGGAAGCGTGGCTGCGCCGCCTGAGCCAGTCTCTGGGCAGCGCGTTCGACGTGCAGATAGAAGCGATGTTCCGGGACGGCCATTAAAGCCGGCCTGTCGTCAGGGGCGGCGCTGTGTGGCATGGGCCCGCCCTTGGAAAATTAACAGGAAGATTGGACGAAGCGATGAAAACACAAGGACCATGGATGGCAGTGTTGTTTACCGTCCTCACGTGCGCCGCGCCGGCGTGGGGCGCATCGGATGGGTCGGATGCTGCGAAGGACAGTGCGTTCATCGCAAAGCGATTGACGGAGCTTGGCGACAAGGTCTATGGACCGGAAGCTGCGACCACGGTGGCTCATCTTGACGTGCAGAGCAAATTTCTCGACGACGCGCTGCGCCTGTTGGACGCGGATCGCGCCTCAAGCGAAACTGATCCGGAATTGCTGCGGTGGCGGAATTCAACTGAAGCGGCGCTGCGAACTCAGCTGGAAAATCCTGCGCTGATCAACAAGAGGCATGCGATTGCATTTGCGCGCTTAACAAAGGAAAGTTCAGTTCATGATCGAGCTTGGGCTGTCATCGAATTTCGGTCCGATGTGGATAAATTCGCACTCGTGCTCCATCAACAAGTGATTAATGCGGCAAGGACGTTGCCTTTGGAGATCGCCGATACGGAAATGCAAGCGATCAGGCGCGAAGTGGATGAGGCACGAAAAGCTGCCAGCGGCTTGGAAAATGAAGTGCGAATTCCACTAGATTCCATTGCTTCGCGATATCTCGTGCAATATGGCGATAGCGTTCGGGGATGCTTGCAATCAGACGCGGTCAGCCTCGCTGCGGAGCGAAAGCAGATGCGCAGTGAACTGCGAACGATGCTGGAGCTCTGGCGGGCGGGCAAGGAATTGAAGGTCGACAGCTCCGTTTTGAATGCGATCAATCGGCTGCAGAGTGATATTCTTTCGCAGGATAAGGAAGACCGGATTTTGGCCCGGCAAGCCTTTATTCGGGGACGATACTGTCTTGTACAACAGCTATCTGCACTCGCATTCGCACCGGGGCAAAGCTGGCTCTTGACACCCTTGCCAATTCCGTCCAACGACCACCACCCCTTGTAGCCAATCAAAAGCTTTTCAGCGTTGAGTTCAACCCTGGAACGCATGAACCCGGACGTCACTCGCGACAATAATCCAATAGACAGCAGCCGCGTAGGAGGAACCGTTTCTGAGTGCCTTCGACATCGACGGCGATATGCGGACTGCTAGCATTTTCCTGCAGATTTGTTCGACACCTCAATACGCAAAGCGACTAAACGGCAAGCTTGCCGATGGATTGATTTAGTGCCAATCTTTAATTGTCCGCGCGGCGGACGGCTATTGCTACCAAGAACAGCCATTTTATTTATTTTGAAAGGACGTTTTATGGCTTGGTATTCGTATCGCTTTGCGAGCGTCATTCCCGGCAACTCGGTTCAGCCGGGCGGCGCATCAATAAAAGTATTACTTACCTCGCAGGCAAATAACGATAATTTTGTGCTTGCCCCATCGCGGAAGGGTTACCTGCTCATGGAGTTGACGCGCATTTGCGAAGCATCGACCACTGGCAAACAGCTCTATCTATTGCAGGACGCTTGTCTGCTTAATGGCGATGAAATACTGGAAGGAATACGGGCGCTTGAAGCCTTCATAGGCGAAATAATGAGCAATCCCACAGTCGTGCTGGAGGCGACAAAGGAAAAGCACCAGCTCACGACGACGATTCATTCAGCCGGTTTCAAGCCACTCGAGGCACGGGTCGTTTATTCGAATGAAGGTTGCATCAACGATGGATTCTATTACCCGTACACGGAAAAGAAAATTCTCGACTTAATGGATGAGTCCTATGCCTCCAATCATCCCTGTACAAGCGACGATGGCGACCAACTATCCGACGTCTTCAATTTTCTGAAGTCGCATTTGGAATTGCTTAATTTCGCGTCCAAGTCAGGCAATACAATCGCCTACGCGGAGATGGCGGACTAGACGGCAAACCGGCGCTGGCCAAAGGGCCCGCTGCCGCCCCGAAGCGCACCGCCCTCAGCTCGTGAATTGTGGCCAATGACCTGTCTGATTGAGCGGTGCCGGGTCCCAGTTGCGTGTCACTCCGCCCCAGCGGTTGGGGTTGGCCTCCGTGGTGGCTGCATAAACGGAGGCGCTGGCGCAGCAGTCAACGTCCAGCCTGGCATGGCGCGCCCCTGGCGTGACGAACCCGATGGCACTATGCCCATGTTCCTCGTTGTACCAAGGTCGCTTTGCCAGCGTCGCAAGGTCCGTTCGCTCGGGTCGATGGCGGCGCAGGCGGCCGCCTGCCCGCTCCCGAACTGACCGCCTCGGCCACCAACGCCATCACATTCTCGCGCTCTGGCAGGCGAGTCATTTGTCCTCGTCCTCCCACAGCACCCGGAACACCACCTCGACCGAAGCGGCCGCCGGTAGCAAGGCGAAGGTCAGCCAAGCCTCACGGTAAAGGTCGAGGAGGTCGCCGAAATGCCCCAATTCGCTGAAACTATCGTCAATTCGACCTTCACATCCGCGCGCGGACAGTGCATGATTCGTTATTGTTTTCAGTCGACAAGTAGCCCGCTCCCGACGTTATGGCCTCCATCATCCGTTCCCCCCAGATATCCGCAGAAAAGCGTTCCCTGAAGAGCCGCCGGCACGCGGCCGAACAGCCCTCCGTTGCCCCACTCGCCGCCGCGCCAGCCGCATCGGAAGTGCCGGCCGCAGCGCCAGCGGCGCCCCCACAGATCAACATCGAAAAGCTGGTCGAGCAAGCGCGCGAATCGGTGCTGGCCCAGTTCAAGGCCGAAGCCGAGACCGCGCGCGAGTACGGGCGCCAGCGCGGGCTGGAAGAGGGCAGGGCGGCCGGCGCCGAAGAAATGCGCCGCCTGTTCGACGCGGAACTTGGCCAGGTGCGCGCGCTCGCCGACAAGCTGCAGGCAGCCCTGCACAGCAGCTTGCGCGGAACCGAAGACATCGCCGTCGGCATCGCCTTTGAAGCGGTATGCAAGATGATGGGCGCCAAGGCGGCGACACCGGACGGCATCCGCGCGCTGGTGAACGAAGCGATCGCGCACGCCGCCGCGACCGGCTCGGTGACGGTGCGTCTGCACCCGGAAGACCTCGAAGTGCTGCGCAAAGCCGGCAACCTGGAAGCGGCACTGCCGTCCGGCGTCAGCGTCACCTGGCTGGCCGACCGGACCGTCGAGCTGGGCGGATGCCTGATCGACGCCGGCGGCGCCAAGCTCGATGCCCGCCTCGAGACCCAGCTGGAGCTGCTGCGCGCCACCCTGCTCAAGGCACGCCGCTAAGCGTCAGGGACGGCGCGGCGCTTCGTCGAGCAGCATATCCGCTGCCCGCCCGATCGATTCGGCCAGCGCCGGTTCGGCCTCCATCGTCTCCTGCACCCGCTGCACCAGCTCGTAGAACTGCGCATCGTTGATCAGGTTCTCGCCCAGCTCGGCCAGCAGCACCGATTCCAGAAAAATCCGGAAGGCCTTGCGCCTGCGGTCCGGATCGGCCGGATCGAGCGCCTTGACCCGCGTGGCGATCAGCGTGCGCATGCGCGTGCTGGCGCCGGCCTCGCGCGCTTGCGCACGGCCAGGCCGCGGCTGCGGCGCACCACGCAAGGCGCCCGCGATCTCGCTGCGGATCGCGCGGACAATCTGCGCCACTGGTGAAATGCTAGTCATGAGTCAGCCGTAAGGGTCGGTTCACCACGCCACGTCGCAGGTCCGCACGGATTGCAGCGACGTGCGCAGCCGTTCCAGCGCGCGGTGGTGAATCTGAGAGATACGCCCGCGGGTCAAGCCCATCGTCTCGGCGATCTCGTTGAACGGCACCTGGTTCAGATAGTGATACTTTATCACCCTGCGCTCCTGGTCCGGCAAATCGTGCAGCAGGCCGAGAAGCTGCTTGCGCACCTGCGCCAGCTCCAGGGAGCTGTAGCGCGTGTCGGCCAGCGTCGACTCTTCATGAAAATACACGGCGGCGCCCCCCTCGATCACGTAGCCCAGTGCCAGGCTCACCGCCACGTCGGCCAGTTGCTGGAACAGGTCGCGGGCAGGCAGAGGAGCGGGCGTGATCACCGAACGGCGCCGCTCCCCCGCCAGGCGCCGCTCGGTGGCCACCTGGATGCGCTTCTCGGACATGTGTTCCAGGCCGTTGAGAATCGCCCCGCTGATGCGATGAAAGGCAAACGTCTTGAACAGCAGGCCAAGGCCGGCGTCGAACCGGTCCACCGCTTCGATCAGGCCGATGGTGCCGAACTGCAGATAGTCTTCGAATTCCTGGTCGAACTCCGTGCGCGCCGCATAGCTCTTGGCCGCGATCACGCGCGCGAACGGCAGGTAGGCTTCGATCAGGCGCCCGCGCGCGGCCGGGTCGCCGCCGGCCACCGCGCTCCACAGCACCGGCTCGTCGGCGAGCGGGAGCTGGTCGATCCTGAGCTTGTCATTGCGGCGGCTGGACACGGCCCTGCACCCTTATTGGAAAGTGCCCAGCAAGGAGCGCACGATCAGGTTCCAGCCGTCGATCAGGACGAACATCAGGATCTTCAGCGGCAGCGATATCGTGATCGGCGGGACCATCATCATCCCCAGCGACATCAGCACCGTCGAGACGATCAGGTCGATCAGCACGAAGGGCAGGAAGATCACGAAGCCGATCTGGAAGGCCGTGCGCAGCTCGGAGAGCATGAACGCCGGGATCAACTGCACGGTGGAGATGTCGTCCACCGTTGCCGGCATGGGCGCCTTGGCGATCTCCACCATCAGCTGCAGGTCCTGCTCGCGGGTCTGGCGCACCATGAACTCGCGGATCGGCTTGATGCCGCGCTCGAACGCAGTCCCGGCGTCGATGCGGTCGCTCATGAACGGCTGGAAGGCTTGCCGGTTCACTTCCTCGATCACCGGGTTCATGGTGAACAAGGTGAGGAATAGCGCGAGGCTGATCAGCACCGTGTTGGGCGGCGTTTGCTGCATGCCCAGCGCGTGGCGCAGCATCGACAGCACCACGATGATCCGGATGAACGCCGTCACCGAGATGAGCAGGGCCGGGGCCATGCTCATGACCGTCAGGCCAAGCACGATCTTGACGGCCGCCGACAGCTGGCCGGACTGCGCGCCCGCGCCACCGAAGCTGATGCTCACGGCCGGTGCGGCTGCGTCGGGTGCTGCCGCCAGCGCCGCGCCGCCGGCCAGCAGGAGCAGCGCGCCGGCCAGCAGGCGCAAGGAGGTCGCTTCACGCATCGGCGGCGGCTCCCGGTAGCTGGTCGGGCAGCTGGTGCAGCCCGTTGTCGGACTCGGCGAACAGCAGTTCCCGCCCCTGGTACTGCACCCGGTACAGGGTGCTGCGCCGGCTCAGGCGCAGCACTTCGATGATGCGCATGCCGTTTTCCTTGCGCAGCAGCCCGGTGCGGCCGGCGCCATGGCGCTTGAGGTAGTAGGTGGCCCCATACGCGGCCAGACCCACCAGCAGCACCATGGCCAGGCTGGTCATGCCCTGCTCGCCGGCCGAGGTGGACTCCTGCTTGAACGGAATCGCCTTCGGCGCCGCGTACAGCAGGCCGCATGCGGCGCACAGCCAGCCTGCCAGCGCCATGCGAAACAGCTGCTTCATGGACGCGCGGCCTGGGGCAGTTCGGTAATGCGCACGCCGAAATTGTCGTCCACCGCCACCAGGTGGCCGCGCGCGATGGTGCTCCCGTCCAGCAGCACGTCGACCGGGGCATCGAGCAACTGGCTCAGGGTGAGCACGTGGTCTTCCTTCATGTGCATCAGATCGTGCACGCTGACGATGGCGTCGCCCACGCGCACCGACAGCTTGACCTTGACGTTGCTGATGACGTCGAGGTTCCCGCTCAGCAGGGACGGTCCCCCGGCCGTGGCGGCGGGCAGCGCGGGCAGTTCGAGTTCATGGGTGGCGGCATTGGTGGTGTTCATGCTGGTTCCTGTGGGTGTGGCCAGTGTGGCTTGAGTGGCTGGTTGTGCAGTTCGATGGCGCGGTGGCCGTCCGCCTTGCCGATGTGGCCATGGCAAAGCGTGGCGCCGCCCGGGACGGTCACGCGCAGGGGCCGATCGAGCGCGATCGGCAGGGCAAGCACGTCGCCCACCGCCAGGGTGCGCAGGTAGCCGAGCGTCAGTTCGGTGCTGCCCAGTTCCACGTCGAGCGGCACCGGCGTTTTCGCCAGCGCTGGGTGCAGGGCGGTGACGGGTGCGCTTGGGCCGGCGGCGCGGCGCGGGGCGGCAGGCAGCAGCGCGTGCGGCAACAGCAGGGCGAGCGAGGCGTCGCCGAGTTTGACGGTGCAAAGCAGGGCGCCGCTGCCGCGGCACATCAGCCGGGCGTCCGGATGGTGCGCGGCCGGCGCGGTCGCGGCCATGACTTGGCCGCACAGCGCCGATACCAGTTCGGCGGCCAGCGCGTGCAGGGCATCGTCCAGCACGCGCCGCGCCAGCGGTGAATCGGCCGGGGCCAGGCCGCCGGCGTCGCCGAACAGCGCTCGCCCGAGTGTGTTGACCAGCGAGCGTGGCATCTGGCTCCAGACAGGGCCGGCGGCGGTGTCGTGGCGGGCGATGCCTTCGAGCGCAGTCCATGGCGGGCTGTCTTCGGCCGCGCCGCACTGCACGCTGCAGCATGCGCCAGGCAGCCAGGCGGCGGCCCAGCGCTGCAGGGCGGCGTCGGCGCTGGCCGCGGCGCCGCGCAGCGTGCTGCCGCTCAGGAGAACATAAGGGCGGGCATTCACGTCGGCTTACCTCTTCATCTGCATCAGGGTTTCCATCATCTGGTTGGCGGTGCTGATCAACTCGGACGATGCCTGGTAGCCGCGCTGGGTGATGATGATGGCGCTGAACTGCTTGGACAGATCGACGTTGGAGCCTTCAAGCGATTCGCCGCGGATGGTGCTGGCCTTGCCGTCGGCGCTGCCCAGCACGGCCGCGCGCGGGTCGAGCGCGCGGAAGGTGCTGCCATTGCCCTGTTCGAGCGCCGAGGTCGAGCCGAACCGGGCCAGCGCCAGTGTCTGCTTTTCCGAGGTCTGGCCGTTGGTGTAGCTGATTGCCAGCTGCCCCTTGGCGTTGAAGGTCGCGCCGGTCATGGTGCCCACGCCCCAGCCGTCGGTGGAGTTCAGCGCCATGGTGGAGCTGCCGGTCGCCGCGCTGGTGGTGAGGCTGGCGAACTCCAGCCGCAGGGGCAGCGGCGCCACGCCGGCGGGCGCGTAGGAGAACTGGATGGTCGCCTTGGAGGCGTCGAGAATGCCGTTGTCGAAGCGGAGCTCGCCGGTGGCAACAGTGCTCGTGCCGTCCTTGATGGTGACCAGCCAGCTGCCCGCGGTGACGGCGGTATTGTTCTTGAATTCGACCGCGAGCGTGTGGCTGCCGCCCGCGCTGTCGGTGATCTTCACGTCGCCGACGGTCTTGACGGTATCGCTGGTGGCCAGGATGCCGCCCATCTTGATCACGCTCGATGCCGACGGCGGGCTGGCGCGCACGCCGCTGAGCGTTACGTCCTGCAGCGTGCCGCCAGTGCCGAGCGCCTGCACGTGCTGCCCGGCCGGATTGACCAGGATGTCGTCGTCGAAGTGAAAGCGGCCGTCGCGCGTATAGCTGTAGTTGCCGTCCAGGTCCTTGAGCACGAAGAAGCCTTCGCCGTCGATCGCCACGTCGAGCGCGCTGCCGGTCTGGTTGATCTGGCCCTGCGAGAAATCGATCGTGCTGGCCAGCGTGCCCAGGCCGGCGCCGCCCTGGGTTCCCGCCTGGGCGGTGCCGGCGCCAGCGCCGCCTTCGGTAAACAGGGCGGTGAACTGGCCATTGGTGCCCTTAAATCCGGTGGTATTGAGGTTGGCCACGTTATTGCTGATGGTCTGCAATTCCTTGGAAAAGCCGACCAGGCCGGTGGTGCCGATGTTGATGGACTTGAGCATGCTGTGGCCTCTATCGAATATTGAAAATTTCTTTGCGCGCCACACCGCTGATGTCGTCGCCGCTGGCTGGCCGCACGGTCAGCATAGGGCTGCTGCCGCCGACCGAGATGCCGATCACCTGGCCGGTGGAGAAGCTGTTGTCCTTGATGACGTCAACCGTCTTGCCCAGCAGGCTCACGGTCTGCGAGGCGACTTGGGTGGCATTGAGCTGATTCAGGTTGCTCACCATCTGCAGGCTTTGTTCGAGTTGCGAGAACTGCGCCAGCTGCGCCACGAAGGCCGTGTTATCCATCGGCTTGAGCGGATTCTGCTGGTTCAGCTGGGTCAGCAGGATGCGCAGGAAGTCTTGCTGGTTGATCTGGTTGCTGGCGCCAGCGGCGGCTGGCGGAACGCTATCGAGTGCCATCGGAAGACTCCTGTGGGGATGACGGTGGAAGAGGGGCGGACGCGTATTCATGCGGCCCGGCGGCGGGGGCGAGCGGCTTGCCGTTCAGGGTGGTCTGGCGTAGGCGCAGCCCCATGGCGGCGACTTCGCCGGCCAGCCGGGCAACCAGCGTGGCGGTGTGCGCGTGCGGCAGGGCGGCATCGCGGATCCATACATCGACCTCGTTGCCCTCGGTGCTCATGTGCAGCATGCGCTTTTGCCAGTGGGGTTTGTCCGCTGCCGTCTCGCCGTTGGAGGCATGCGCGGCTTCGTCGGCGTCCGTGGCGGCGCCCGGCGGCACTGGCGCGGGCAGCGCGGCCAGGGCCGGGGCGGCGACGCGTGCCAAGGTGGCGATGCGCGGCGCCGCTGCCCCGATTGTGCGGACGGGCTCGCCCGCGCCGAGGATGCGTGCGCCGGGGCCGGCCGGCGGCGGTACGCCGCCCTGGTCCGCGATCGTTGCGCGCGCGGTCGCCATGGCAGGGGCGGTGGGGTACGCCTCGAATGGCAGCGCGCCGGCTGCCGGCGCATCCGCGGACGCAGGCGAAGGAGCAGGCGAAGGAGCAGGCGAAGGCGAAGGCACAGCGCCTGTGTCGGCCGGCGCACCGCTGCCGCGCTGTACGGATTCAACGGCGCTGGCGTCGGCCGGCGCACCGTGGCGCGCGGCGGGCCTGCCCTTGTGTGTATCAGCCTCGGCGGCCGGCGCTGCATCGTCCGCGGCGGGCGGCTCGCCAGGCTCGACCTCCACTGCCCTGGCGCCGGCCAGCGGGTGCAGGAGTGCGCTGGCGTGCCGCACCGGCCTGGATGCGGGTACGGGGGCGGGCGCGGGCGCCGCCGCCGCGCCCTGGCCGCCTCCGTCCAGCAGGGCCATTTCCATCTGGCGCAGCCAGTTGTCGCGTTGATTGTCGGCGTCGGTGCGCCGCTGGGCGGCGTTGCGGTCGTCTGCCCAGCCGGGCGAGGGGGCGATGCGGGTCATGCTTTCTCCTTCCAGTGCAGGCGTTGCAGCCAGATGTCGTCCGTCTGCCGGTACCCGAGTTTGGCCATGTGGCTGTCGTGCTCCGCCAGCGCGTTGTCGCGGTCGCGCTCCAGGCTGTCGCCGAAGCGGCGCGCCTGGGTGAGTTGCTCCTGTACCCGGTCGCGTTCGGCCCGCGCCTCATCCCGCTTGAGCTGCGCGGCGACCAGTTGCTGCTGCACCTGGACCATGTACACGTGGGCCAGGCGTTGCGCGCCGACGTCGAGGCGCAGGTGGTTGGCGCGCTGGGCCAGGGCCTGGGCGCGCGCCGCGCCCAGCGCCGCCGCGAGGCCGTCCGCCTCGCGCTCCAGCTCCGCGGCCAGCGCATGGTGGCGGACCAGCTCGCGAGCCAGTTCATCGATGTTCCAGGCGGTCACGCTACGCACCGGTTCGAGCGCGTAGGCGAAGCCGCGGCGGTCGCGCGTCATGGCGCCGCTCCCGGCGCGGCCATGGCCTGGCGCAGCGCGGCGATGGCGCTGGCGCGCGCGATGCCGCCGTCGCGCTGGCGCAGAAAGGCGGTCAGGGCAGGCCATAGCGCCATGGCGCGGTCGATCTCGGCGCTGCTGCCGGCGCGGTAGGCGCCCATGTCGATCAGCTGGCGGTTGCGCTCGTACACCGCGATCGCTTCCAGCGCCTCGTGCACCAGCTGGCGTTCGTCGTCGGCGGCCAGGTCGCCGAACAGGCGGCTGACGCTGTGCAGCACGTCGATGGCGGGGTAGTGGCCCTGCTGCGCCAGGCGGCGCGTGAGCATGATGTGGCCGTCCAGCGTGGCGCGCAGCATGTCGGAAATGGGCTCGTTGAAGTCGTCGCCCTCGACCAGCACCGTGTACAGGGCGGTGATGGCGCCGCCGCTGTCGGCGGTGCCGCAGCGTTCGCACAGTTCCGGCAGTTCGGCAAACACCGATGGCGTATAGCCGCGCGCCGTGGGCGGTTCGCCGATCGACAGGCCGATCTCGCGCCGCGCCATGGCGAAGCGGGTGACCGAATCCATGGTCAGCATCACCTGCTTGCCGGCGTCGCGGAAGTACTCGGCGATGGCGGTGGCGGCGTAGGCGGCGCGCGCGCGCGCCAGCGCCGGCTGGTCGGACGTGGCCACCACCACCACCGAGCGGCGCAAGCCTTCCTCGCCCAGCTGGCGCTCGATGAATTCCCGCACCTCGCGCCCGCGTTCGCCGATCAGGGCGATCACGTTCACGTCGGCGCGCGTATGGCGCGCGATCATGCCGAGCAGGGTACTTTTTCCCACGCCGCTGCCGGCGAAGATGCCCACGCGCTGGCCGCGGCCGAGGGTGAGCATGGCATCGATGCAGCGCACCCCGGTGTCCATGATCGTCGTCACCGGGGGGCGCGACAGCGGATTGAGCGGCGCGGCCTTGAGCGGGCGGTCGTCGGCCGGCGCCGGTGCGGGCTTGCCGTCGATCGGTTCGCCGAAGGCGTTGACCACCCGCCCCAGCAGTTCAGGGCCCACCGCGATGCGCGGCAGCGTGCCGGTGGCGATGACTTCGCTGCCGATACCGATGCCATGCAGTTCGCCGTAGGGCATGAGCATGACGCGCTGGCCGTCCAGGCCCACCACTTCGGCGCGCAGCGGCGCGCCGTGGCGCGGCACGATATGGCAGATCTCGCCGACCAGCGCGTCCGGTCCGGACGATTCGATCGACAGGCCGGCGATCTTGCGCACCTGTCCTATCCGGCGCACCAGGGTGGCCGCGCGCACGGCGTCGAGGTAATGCTGCATCATGGCGCTTCCAGCCGCGCGGCCAGATGGCCGAGCAGGCGCTGCGCGGCGGCGGCGGGCAACTGGTCGGCCGCCGGCGCGATGGCCGCCAGGCCGGCGGCGGCGCGCTGCGCGGAATATTGCGCTGCCCACGGCCAGGCATGCAGGCGCAGCACGGCGCCCACCAGCCAGCCCGGTTCGCCGTCGAGCACCTGGGCAAGCTGCTCGACGCTGGCCGCGGCGATCACGTCCAGCGGGTCGCTGCCGGCCAGCGCGATCGCCTGGCGCGCCAGCACCGGGTCGGCCGGAATGCCGAGCGCATTCAATTCGTCCAGGTGGCCGCGCAGGCTGTTTGCCTGCGCCGGCACGATCTGGGCGAGGATCCAGTCGCGGTCCGCATCGCCCAGGGCGTGCAGCAGCAGCGCTGCCTGGCGCTGGCCCGGCATTACAGGCGCTCCTGCTCGAGCGGGACGGCCGGTGCGTCGGCCAGCCAGCGCCTGACCTGCGCCAGGGCGGCCTGGCGTTCGGCCAGCGACAGCGTCGGCACGGCGGCGCGCGGGCGCGCACGCCGTACCAGCAGGGCAATGATGGCGGCGGCCAGCAGGGCGCCCAGCACGGCCAGTACCCATGCATTGCGCGCCGGCGCCTGTGGTTCCGCCGCAGCTGCCGGCGGCTCGGGCGCGGCAACGGTCGGCGGCTGTGCCGGCGCTGCGGCCACCTGGTCCATGCCATAGACGGTGACGATATCGCCGCGCGCGGCGCTGATGCCGGCCGCGGCGGCCACGACGGCTTTCAGGCGCTCGAGCTGTTCGGCCGGGTGGCTGCCCTTGACCACCACGGCGACATTGATGCGGTTGATCGCGCCGGCGCCGGCCACCACCTGTTCGACCTTGCGCCCGACCTGATAGTCCGCTTCGTGGCTCACGGTGCCGGATTGGGCGGCCTGGCCGTCGGCCGGGCCATCGCGGCTGACGGTGCGCTCGCGCACCAGGGTGCCGGTGGCGCGCCGGTCCGCGTCGGTGCCGTTGCCCACCACGCTTTCGGTGGTGGTCTTGGTGGCCGCGGTGCTCAGGCTCACGTCGACGCTGGCGATGCTCTGTTCGGCCCCGACGGCGCGCTCGAGTACCGCCGTGACTTTCTTGAGCAGATAGGCTTCGAGCGCGCGCTTGTCGTCCAGGCTGTCGGCGCCGTCCGGCGCGTCGGCGCCATCGGCATTCCGGCGTGTGAGCGCGAGCCCGCGCTGGTCGACGATGGTGACGTCGGCCGGCTTGATGTCGGGTACCGCCGCGCCCACCAGGCGCTGGATGCCCTGCACCTGGGCCGCTTCCAGGGTACGGCCCGGCTTCAGTGCCAGCGAGATCGATGCCTTGGCGTTCTTGACGTCCTTGCGGAACAGTCCCTGCTCGGCCAGCACCAGGTGCACGCGCACCGACTGCACCTCGTCCAGCGACTGGATGGTGCGCGTCAGTTCGCCCTGCAGGGCGCGCTGGTAATTGACCTTCTGGGTGAACTCGGTCATCCCGACTTCGCTCGAGTTGAACAGCTCCAGGCCGACCGCGCCGCGCAGCGGCAGCTCCTTGTCGACCAGCTTGAGACGGGTCCGGTGCACGATATCGGCCGGGACCAGGATGGTGTTGCCGTCGCCGTCGAGGCGGTAGGGCGTCTTGAGCTTGTCGAGTTCGGCGGTGATGGTGGCGGCGTCCTGCTGCGCCAGGCCGGCGAACAGGACCTGGTAATCGGTGCGCAGCATCAGCCCGAGCGCGATGGCGAGCGCGCCGATCAGCAGCACGCCGCTGGCCAGGCCGAAGCGCGCGCGGCCGTCCAGGCGCTGCCAGAATGCTTGAAATTGATTCACGTGGGAAGGTCCTTACATCTGCATCTGCATCAGCTCGCGATACGCATCGAGCATGTGGGAGCGCACCTGCATGGCCAGCTGCAGCGACAGTTTGGCCTGTTCGAGATCGATCATGATCTGGTGCAGGTTGGCGGTGTCGCCGGCGGCCAGGCGGCGTACGCCCTGTTCGGCCACGCCCAGCTGGCTGTTGACGCCTTCGAGCTGCTGGCCGAACCAGGCCGCGAACTGGTTGCCGGGTGCACTGGCCGCTTCCAGCGCCGGCGCGGCCGGCATGCTCAGGGCCGGCAGGAAGGCGATCGCCTCGACGCTCATCGTCCGCCTCCCAGCTCGAGCGCCTTGAGCGCCATGGTCTTGGCGGCGTTCATCGCCACCACATTGGCCTCGTAGGCGCGCAGGGCGCTCGACAGGTTGACCATTTCGGTCACCTGGTTGACGCCGGGCAGGGCGACATAGCCCTTGTCGTCGGCATCCGGATGGCCCGGTTCGTACACCTGGCGCGGCAGCGCGTTGGTCGGCTCGATGCGCAGCACCTGGGCGCCGCGCAGCTGCAGCGTGGCGAGCTGGCTGAAGCCGGCCGCGAAGCTGGCGCGCGCTTCGGTCGATTTGACCGTCAGCGGCTGGAACGGCTTGCCGTCCGGGCCGCGGGTGGAATGGATGTTGGCCAGGTTGGCCGCGACAGTGTCGATGCGGGTCTTCTCGACGTTCATGCCGCTCGCGCTGATGGCGAAGGCGTTGCGGTAGTCCATTTATCGTTTTCCTTCGTTGACGGCGGTGCCGATGATCGCCAGGTGCTTGTCGAGCGCCTTGAGCAGGGCCTGGTAATGCACGGTGTTCTGCGCCATGGCGGCCACTTCCATGTCCAGCAGGGCGCTGCGGTCGCCGTCGAGCGGCGCCGGGCCGCGCTCAAGCACCGGACGCAGGCCGGCAAGGTCGGCCTGGGCGAGCGGCGCGCCGCTGTTCAATTGCCCGCGCAGCGCGTCCAGCTGGCGTTCGAAATCGACGCGCAGCGGCCGGAATCCCGGGCTGTTGACATTGGCGATGTTGTGCGAGATCGCCTCGTGGCGCAGGCTGGCGGCATCCAGCGCCACCCGCGCCAGCGCCAGCGTGGTCTCTTCGTTTTGGCCGAACATGAAAGTCCTCTCGTGGTTGAATTACTGGATCAGCAGGTCCGCATGCAGCGCGCCCGCGGTCTTGACGGCGCGCAGGATCGAAATGATGTCGCGCGTGCTGGTCTTGATGCGGGTGAGCGCCTGGATCAGGTCCGCCACCGTGTTGTTGGACGCGCTCACCAGGCCGGTTTCGCGCTCGCTCACGCCGATGCGCGAATTGGCCACCACTTCGGTGCGCACGTCCGCGCCGGTCTGGCGCACCAGCAGCGGCTGCGAGACGGTGTTGTCGGTGACGATCGACAGCTTCAGGTCGCCATGCGAGATGACCACGCTGGCGATGCGCACTTCGCCGCCCGACACGACCGTGCCGGTGCGCTCGTCGACCACCACGCGCGCGCGGTTGTCCGGTTCCACGCTGAGCTTTTCGATACTGGCGACGAAGTCGACCAGGCGCGCCAGCGATTCCTCGGGTACCTGGATGCGCACTCCTTCGGCGTCGCCCGCGTGCGCCACGGTGCGGTGCAGGGCGCGGTTGATCGCCTCGGCCACGCGCGCGGCGGTGGTGTAGTCCGGTTCGGACAGGCTGAACGTGAGCGTGTTGTCGGCCGCCAGGATCTGTGCCTGCACGCCCGCTTCCACGGTGGCGCCGGCCGGGATCGAGCCGACCGTCGGATGGTTCTTCTGCGCGACGTTGCCGTTGGCTTCGAACTTGTAGCCGCCCACGAACAGCGCGCCCTGGGCCAGTGCGTACACTTTCTGGTTCGGGCCCATCAGGGGCGCCATCAGCAGGGCGCCGCCGGCCAGGCTGCGCGCGTCGCCGGCCGAGGTCACGGTCACGTCCAGGGTGTCGCCGGGACGGGCCACCGCCGGCAGGCGCGCGGTGATCATCACCGCCGCCACGTTGCGGCTGGCGATGTCCTGGGGCGGCACCGCCACATTGAACTGGGCCAGCATGTTCGACAGCGACTGGCCGGTGGCGCGGTTGCCGGGCGAGTCGCCGGTGCCGGCCAGGCCGGTGACGATGCCGTAGCCGATCAGGGCATTGTCGCGCCAGCCGGCGAAGCGGCCGATGTCCTTCAGGCGCACGGCCGCGCTGGCGCCGGTCGATGCCAGCAGGGCGCATGCCAGCAGCAGGGCGGCGCGCTTCACAGGCCCGCCCAGATGAAAAAGCGCGACAGCAGGCCGGGGCGCTGGCGGTCGGCCAGCGCGCCGTCGCCCAGGTAGCTGACCTTGGCCTCGGCCAGGCGGAACGAGAACACGGTATTGTTGTCCTGGATGTCGATCGGACGCACGCGGCCCTCGACCCGGATCTTCTGGCGGTCGGCATTGATCTCGACGCTCTGTTCGCCGGCCACCAGCAGGTCGCCGTTGGGCGCCACACCGGTCACCTGCACGCTCATCTGGGCCAGCAGCTTGCCGGCGCGCTGAATGGTGCCGCCGCCACTGAAGCTGTTGTTGACGCCGGCCTTGGCGTCATGCTTGTGGCGGTCGGCCGCCACGTCCACGCCGACGCTGTCGTGCTTTTGCAGGGCCGCGTCGGCACTGGTGACGGCGCTGGAGGATTCGGCGATCAGCACGGTGAGTACGTCGCCGGGCAGGCGTGCGCGCTTGTCGGCGGCCAGCGCACGGAAGGTCTGTTCGCTGTACAGGTTGTCGGCCTGCACGCAGGGCAGGGCCAAAAGGGCGGCCAGCAAGGCCAGGAGTGGTCGATTCATGTCAAGGTCCGGAAATACGGACGCGGCTGCGTCCGGTAACTTCAGCGTCGAGCGCGCTGGCGGCGCTGGCCAGGCGTACCTGGATCCGTTGGCCGGGCTCGCCGTCGGCCAGTGCCGTGGCCGGGCGCTGCAGCACGATGGCGCCTTGCGCGAACTCCAGCATCACCTGCTCGCCGCGCATCACGGCGCTGGGCTGGCGCAGCTGGTGTGCCTGCAGCGGCGCGCCCGCCGCGAGCGGCTGCACCAGCCGGCCCTGCTGGGCGCCGCAGTCGCGCAGCGCCAGCACGGCGTCGAAGCCGCCGATGTCGATCTCGCGCAGTTCGAGGTCGGCGCAGCCGGGTGTCTGCCCGGGCGCCAGCGGACGCCGCGCCACCAGGGCCGGGCGCAGCACGCGCTGGGTAAAAGCGACCGCGGCGCTGCGCACGGCGTGACCGTCCACGGCGATATCGACCCACACCGTGAGGTGGCGGCGCAGCAGCGCTTCGGGCGCGGGTGGACGCACGCTGAGCGTCACTGCGCCATGCGGGAGCAGCAGCTCGGGTAGCGGGCCGGGCTGGCGCTCGATGCGTGCGTTGGCGCCGGCCTGCGTACCGCGCAGGTAGCCCTCGGCCGCCTCGAGCAGTTGGGCACCAGGCAGGGCAAGGCCGCTGCGCGTTACCCGCACGCCAGCCGCACCATCGTCGGCCAGCCGGTAGGGCAGGCCGCGCGCGCGCAGCAGGCGGGCCACCTCGGCGCGGCTCAGGCGCACGCTCTGGCCCGGCGCCGGGGCGGCGCCCAGATCGACCCGGGCCAGGCCCTCCGGCTGCACGGCCAGGTCGGCCAGTTCGATGCGGGCGCCGTCCACCATGGCATCGGCGCGCAGCGCGAGCGGCTGCGCCGGCGCCGCGTGCGCCGGCAGGGCGATGAGCAGGGCCGCGAACACGGCGGACAGGAGACGGACCATGGTCAGCGGCGCAGGTTGTTGGTCAACTGCATCAGCTCGTCGGAAGCCTGGATCAGCTTCGAGCTCAATTCGTAGGCCCGCTGGGCGGCCATCAGCGTGACCATCTCATCGACCAGGGCGACGTTGGAGCTCTCCAGCGCGCCCTGGACGAAGTGGCCGATGCCGGCGTCGCCGCCGCGCATGGCCAGCGCTTCGCCGGAGTCGGGCGTCACCGCGTACACGCCGCCGGTGACGCTGGCCAGCGCGGACGGATTGGCGAAGCGGACCAGTTCCAGCTGGCCGATCTCGACCGGCGTGTCCTGGGTGCTGACGCTGGCCGAGACGCGCCCGTCGGCAGCCACCGCCAGCGCCACGGTGTTGGGCGGCACCTGGATGCCGGGCTTGAGCAGGTGGCCGGCGGCGGTGCTCAGGAAGCCTTCCTTGCTGAGCGCCAGCGTGCCGCCGCGGGTATAGCCGCGGCTGCCGTCGGCCAGCACCAGTTCGATGAAGCCGTTGCCCTCGATCGCCAGGTCCATCGGCGCGTCGGTGCGCTGCAGGGCGGCGGGGGCGAAGTCGCGGCTCATGCCGGTCACGCCGATGCCCAGTCCCACGCTGGCGTGGTTTTCCAGCGGCGCGACGCTGGCCTCGCCATGCATCAGGGCCTGGAAGTTCACGCGCGACTTCTTGTAGCCGGCGGTGGCCATATTGGCGATATTGTTGGCCACCGCATCGATGGAGAGCTGCTGCGCCTGCATGCCGGTGGCGGCGATGTAAAGTGAATCGTTCATCGTGGTGTCCTAGAATTGGCCGAGTTTCTGGATGGCGCTGCCGAGCATCTCGTCATAGCCCTGGTAGAGTTTTTGCGACGCTTCGAAGCGGCGCGTGATTTCCATCAGCGCGACCATCTCGCGCATGGCCGCCACGTTCGAGCCTTCCAGATAGCCCGATTGCAGTTCGGCGCTGGCTTCGGTCGCGGTGTTGCCCGGCACCGGCTGCAGCAGCCCGTTGGGCAGCAGGCGCAGCCCCTGCGGATCGGCGAAGCGCACCATGCGGATGCGCCCGACCTCGACGCCGTCGCGCCAGATGGCGCCGTTGTGGTCGATCTTCACCGCCTCGCCGTCCAGGCGCAGGTCGCCCTGCATGCCCTGCAGCGCCAGGCCGTTCTGCGACACCACCCGGCCTTGCCCGTCCATGCGGAAGTCGCCGGCGCGGGTGTAGGCCGGGCCATCGGCGCTGGCCAGTTCGAAGTAGGCCCCGGCCGAGAGGGCCAGGTCCCAGGCGCGCCCGGTCTGCTTGAGCGGGCCGGCGGCCAGGTCAACCCGCGCGGGCGGCGTTCCCGCGCCCGCCGCTTCGGCGCGCAGGGCCTGCTCGAACGCGTGGGCGGCGGGAATGGCGCGCTTGTAGCCGGTGGTGGTGACGTTCACCATGTTCTGGCTGACAGTGTCGAGCTGGCGCATGTCGTTCTGCATGGCGGTCATGGCGGTAATCAGGGCGTGGCTCAAGCGGATCTCCTAGGTCAGCGACAGGGTGGCGAAGGCGCGCAGGTCGACGCTGTTGGGCACTTCGGCCATGGACAGCACGCGCAGCTGCGGCACCATCCGTTCGGACAGCGATTTGATGTGGCGGCGCAGCTCCGGCGCGCACAGCAGCACCGGAACGTGGTTGGCCTTGACCATGCGTTCGGCATGCTGGGCCAGGTGGCTGACCACCTGCTCGGCGAATTTCGGTTCCACCGCCAGCGGCCCGCCCTGTTCGGCGGCGCGGATGGTCTGCAGGAAGGTTTGCTCGATCGACGGGTCCAGCGTCAGCACTTGCAGCGCGCCGCCATTGACGGCGAGCGACTGGCAGATCATGCCGCCCAGGCGCTGGCGCACCGCTTCGGTCAGCCACAGCGGGTCCTTGTTGATCCTGGCCTGGTCCACCAAGGTTTCGACGATGGCTTCCAGGTTGCGGATCGAGACCTTCTCGCGCAGCAGCTGTTGCAGCACGCGCTGGATATCGCCGATGCCCAGC
This sequence comes from uncultured Oxalobacteraceae bacterium, assembly GCA_946479705.1. The sequence goes on along the minus strand of CAMLHI010000001.1, from coordinate 6,404 downwards.
ACGGTCGGGACGATTTCTTCGACCAGGCCGGGCTGCACTTCGCGCACGCGCCGCAGCAGGCGTTCGGTTTCCTGGCGGGTGAGCAGGGCGGCGGCCTGCTGGCGCATCAGTTCGCACAGGTGGGTCATCAGGACTGTGGGCGGCTCGACCAAGGTCAGCTTGCGGTTCAGCGCTTCCTGGCGCTGGCCCGGTTCGATCCACACCGCCGGCAGGTTGAAGCTCGGCTCGCGCGTCTCGATGCCCGGCAGGCGCGGCGTGTCCGTGCCCGGATAAATCGCCAGCACGCGCTCGCGCAGCAGCTCGCCGCGCGCGACCGTCACGCCGAACACTTGCACTTCATAGGCGTTATCGGCCAGCCGGGTATTGGGGCGAAAGCGCACATTCGGCAGCACCAGTCCGCTTTCGAGCGCGAACTGCTTGCGGAAGGCGGCCACGCGCTCGTGGAACATGGCGCCTTCGGCATCGATCAGCGGCGCCAGGCCGGCGCCCAGATGCGCCTCCACCGGTTCGAGCGACAGCGCCGAATACGGGTCGGCCGGACCGGTCGCGGGGCTGCCCTGCACTGGCGCGCCGTCCTGGGCCGCAGGCGCGGCGGTGGCGCTGGCGCGCAGCCAGGCCGCGGCGCCGGCCACCAGGGCCAGCGCCAGTGCCGGCAAGGTCGGGATGCCGGGCATGACCATCAGGCCGGCCAGGGCAAGGCACACGATCGCCAGCGGCCGGGCGAACGCGGTCACCTGGCGGAATGCCTCGGTGCCCAGGTTGTCGTCCGACGCCGAGCGGGTGACGATCAGGCCGGTGCCGACCGAGATGACCAGGGCCGGCACCTGGGTCACGATGCCGTCGCCGATCGTCAGCAGGGTGAAGGTTTGCAGCGCGGCGTTCCATGGCATCCCCATCTGCATGACGCCGATGACGAAGCCGCCGATCGCATTGATCAGCATGATGAGGATGCCCGCGATGGCGTCGCCCTTGACGAATTTGCTGGCGCCGTCCATGGCGCCGTAGAAGGCCGCTTCCTTGCTCAGGTTGCGGCGCCGGCGCTGGGCTTCCTCCTGGTCGATGAAGCCCATGTTCAGGTCGGCGTCGATGCTCATCTGCTGGCCCGGCATGCTGTCCAGGGTGAAGCGGGCGGCCACCTCCGACACCCGCTGGGCGCCGCTGGTGACGACCACGAACTGCACCACGATGAGGATCAGGAAGACGATCATGCCGATGACGAAATTGCCGCCGACGACGTGCTCGCCGACCGCGCCGATCACATGGCCGGCGTCGCCGTCGCGCAGGATCAGGCGCGTGGCCGAGACGTTGAGCGCCAGCCGGAACAGGGTGGCGATCAGCAGCATCGACGGAAAGGTCGAGAACTGTACCGGCTTGTCCATGTAGAAGGTCAGCAGCAGGATCAGCAGCGCAAAGCTGAAGTTGGCCAGCAGCAGGAAATCCAGCAAGGCCGGAGGAATCGGCGTAAACAGGATGAACAGCACGCCCACCACCAGGATCACCATGGCGATGTCGCTCTGTTTGCCGAGCACGGTGCGCAGGCTGTTCATGCCTGACCCGCGCGCTGGCGGCGCATGGCGTACACCCACAGCAGGATGCGCGCCACGGTCGGATACAGGGATTCGGGCACATAGTCGTCGGCGCTGGCCTGCTTGTACAGGGCGCGCGCCAGCGGACGGTTTTCCACGACCGGCACGTTGTGCGCCAGCGCCATGCTGCGCATCTTGCGCGCGACTTCGCCGCTGCCCTTGGCCAGCAGCTTCGGCGCGGGCATCTCGCCATGGCGGTAGGACAGGGCGATGGCCAGATGGGTCGGGTTGGTGATCAGGACGTCGGCTTCCGGCACCCGGCGCGTGCTCTGGGCCTGCTTGAGCATTTCCGCGCGCAGCTGGCGCAGGCGGCTGCGGATGCGCGGGTCGCCTTCGCGGTTCTTGTGTTCGTCGCTCAGGTCACGGTGGCTCATGCGCATTTTCTTGCCGAAGTCCCAGCGCGTGTAGACCAGGTCGGCCAGCGCGATCAGCAGCACCGCCAGCAGCAGCTTGAACAGCAGCGGGCCGACATGGCCCAGCCCGCGCGCGCCCTGCACGCGGCTGTCGCTGCCGCCCAGACGCAGCAGGTCCGGCAGCACGGCGCGGATGGCCAGCCAGGCCACCAGGCCCAGCAACGCCAGTTTGAGGACGCTGCGCAGTGCCTCGTACAGCAGGCGCAGCGAGAACAGGCGCTTGATCCCGGTGGCCGGATTGAGGCGCGTGAAATCGGGCTTGAGGGCTTCGGTACTGAACACGCCGCCGACCTGGGCGACGTTGGCCACGACCGCCGCGAGCGCCACGCCCAGCAGCAGCGGCGCCAGCAGGATCAGCGCGTCGGCGAACACGCCGCCGGCCCAGCGCACCAGTTCCGGATGGCTCCAGCCGGTGCGGCCCAGTTCGCCGAACAGGCGCGCGGCCAGGTGAAGGGCGCGCTCGCTCATGCCGCTGGCGGCGCCGAAGCACACGCCCACGGCCACCGCGAGCACGGCGGCATAGTTCAGTTCCTGGCTCTTGGCGACCTGACCGCGGCGGCGCGCTTCGCGCAGTTTGTGCGGAGTGGCCTGGTGTGTCTTGTCCTGGCTTTCTTCCGACATCAGAGCGCTCCGTTCCAGAACGCCAGCATGCGTTCGAAGATCTGCGCGCCCAGGTGCTGGATATGGCGACCGCACAGGCCGAGCACGAACAGGGCCGCGGCGATCTTGACGGGCGCGCTCAGCACGAAGATATTCATCTGCGGCAGGTTGCGCGACAGGACCGCGAGCGCCACTTCCAGCAGGAATAGGCAGAACAGCACCGGCGCCGCCAGCACCAGGCCGAGCGCGAACACGGTGCCGAACTGGCGCGCCAGCACCATCGGACCGGGCAGGGTGAACGCCGCGCCGGGCGGGATCTGTTCGAGCGACCATGCCAGCGCGCGCAGCAGGGCATGGTGCATGTCGGTGGCAAACAGCAGCGCCAGGCCAACCATGCTCAACAGGGTGGCCAGTAGAGGCGACTGGCTGTGGGTGATGGGGTCGATGGCGTTGGCGATGTTAAAACCGCTCTGGATGTCGAGCGCATTGCCGGCGAAGGCGAAGGCTGCGAAAGCGGTGTGGATGCCGAAGCCCATCAGCGCTCCAAGCGCCAGTTCGCGGCAGGCCGCCGCGATCAGGCCGCCGAGATCGGGCAGCGCGGCGGTGCCGGCGCCAGGTACGCTGCCGGCCAGCAGCAGCGAGAATGCCAGCACCAGCATGGCGCGCACGCGCACCGGTAGCCCCATCGATTGCAGGATCGGGGTCAGTCCCAGGGCCGCGCCAACGCGCAGGGCGCACAGCAGGACCGCGCAGACCCACGCGGGATCGAAGTGGATCGCCATCGGACTACAGGTAGGAGGGGATGTTGGCGATCAGGCTGCGGCACAGGGCGACGAGCGTGCGCAGCATCCAGGGGCCGAACAGCAGCAGGGCCACCACGGTGGCGACCAGCTTGGGAATGAAACTCAGGGACATGTCCTGCACTTGGGTGGCGACCTGCAGCACGCTGATCAGCAGGCCGACGACCAGCGTGACCGCCAGCAGCGGAGCGGCGATGACCAGCCCGCCCCACAGCACCTTGCCCATCAATTGCATGACCACGTCCGAACTCATTTTCACTGCCCCTTTGACAAACTTGCTTGTCAGGCAGCCTTAATTACGCCCAAACATTGCAATTTCTTGGCGGAATCGTAAATATGTTTTTCAATGCAGTCAAGAAATTTTCATAAATGTTTAGTCAATGTGTATTGAGTATGAAAATTGCGCTACAAAAACGTGGCCGAGGCGCCGGCTTCATCGGCCACCACGCGGGGCCAACGGCCGAACGATCAAGCGAATGAACGGCGTGCGCCCAGACGCCTGTGCAGCTAAGCGGATCGCCATTGCAGGCGATCCCGGCACCGCGCTTGGAAGCGGTAGCCGACACCCAAGCCAAGCAGCAGCGGATCGATCTTGACTGCACTGGCCTTGGCGCCGCCGATCATGACATCGCTGCGGATCCGGACCTTCTTCATGTCCAGGTTGAGCGACCAGTGCTGGTCGAGCGCGTAGTCGACACCGGCCTGCAGGGCCAGGCCCCAGCTGTCATGTTCCAGGCTACCCGCGCCATTGAGCAGGCGTACCTTGGAAATCGTGGTCCAGTTCACGCCCGCGCCCACATACGGCGTAAACGGCGAGACCGAGGCGAAGCGGTATAGCGATTCCTTCGGCGCGCTGATGTTCATCGACCTGGGCCTGGCGGTGATTGCCGAAGGCGTCGAAACCGAGGCCCAGCGCGCCATGCTGGCCCGGCTGGGCTGCGCGTGCTACCAGGGCTACCTGTTCAGCCGCCCCTTGCCGATCGAACAATTCCTGGCGCTGCTGCCGCAACCGAATCCTGCCGGTTTTGATTTGCATCAATAAATTTTCGGGTTCGATTCTTTAAACTGCAGCATATATTGCTATGAGGCAAGATCAACCGAAGGAGCAGGGCCATGTCCCACCAGCCGAACACCATCGCACAGGGCGTGCGGGTCCAGCCAGACCAGGCGATCGTGTGCCAGACCGACCTCAAGGGCAACATTACCTATGTCAATCCCTGCTGCGTCCAGGTCAGCGGCTACCAGGCCGAGGAACTGATCGGCGCAAGCCACGCGCTGCTGCACCATCCGGACATGCCGGCCGCTGTGCTGGACGACATGCGCGCCACCATCGAATCGGGCTTGCCCTGGACCGGCCTGCTCAAGGACCGCTGCAAGAACGGCGACCATTACTGGGTACGCGCCAACATCACTCCGGTGCGCGAGGCCGGCCGAGTGACCGGCTTCATGGCGGTGCGGGTGGCGCCGGCGCCGGACGAAGTGGGGGCAACCGAAGCGGCCTACCGCGCGCTGGCCGCCGGGCACGCCAAGGGCATGCGCCTGCGCCACGGCGAAATCGTGCGCGGCGGCGCGGCCGGCCTGCTGGCGCGCCTGTCCCACGTGTCGCTGCGCATGCGCATCTGGCTCGCCACCAGCGTGGTCAACGTGCTGCAGATGGCCGTGTGCGTGGCCAGCCTGACCGGTCAGACCGGCCCGGTCAGCGCCACCAGCTACGCCATCTTCGGCGCCACCTTTTGCGGCCTGCTGATCAATGTGTTCCTGTGGTGGACCTTGCGCGTGAACGTGCTCAATCCGCTCCAGCGCTCGCTCCAAGGTGCGCGCGCGATCGCCGCCGGCGACCTCTCGTGCACCTTCGATACCCGCTCCACCGACGAGATGGGCCAGCTGCAGCGCGCCCTGCAGCAGATGAACAGCAACCTGGTGGCCACCATCCGCGACGTGCGCGAAAACGTCGGCACCATGGCCGTGGCCACGCGCCAGATCGCCGCCGGCAACCAGGATTTGTCGAGCCGCACCGAAGCACAGGCCGCCAGCCTGGAAGAAACCGCGGCCAGCGTCGGCCAGTTCTCCGCCACCGTGCGTCAGAACGTCGACAGTTCGCAGCAGGCCAGTGTGCTGGCCCAGGCCGCGTCCGGGGTGGCGGTGCAGGGCGGCGCCATCGTGGCCGACGTGATCGCCACCATGGGCGACATCAATGCCTCCTCGCGCCAGATCGTCGACATCATCGGCCTGATCGAGAGCATCGCCTTCCAGACCAATATCCTGGCCCTGAACGCGGCGGTGGAAGCGGCGCGCGCCGGCGAGCATGGCAAGGGCTTCGCGGTGGTGGCCGGTGAAGTGCGCCACCTGGCCCAGCGCAGCGCCATGGCGGCCAAGGAGATCAAGAAGCTGATCGACATGTCGGTCTCCAAGGTCGGCAACGGCATGCAGCAGGTCAACCGCGCCGGCGCCACCATGGAGCAGCTGGTGCAGTCGGTCCAGAAGGTGACGGCGCTCATGCAGGATATCGCGGCGGCCTCGCGCGAGCAGAGCATCGGTGTCGACCAGGTCAACGTGGCGATCGAACATATCGACCGGGCGGCCCAGCAGAATGCCCAACTGGTCGAGCAGGCCGGCGCCGCCGCCAACAGCCTGGCCGAGGAAGCGGTCGGCCTGACGCAGGCGCTGCGGGTGTTCAAGTTCGGTCCCGCCAGCGCCGCCTTGCCACGTGCGCGCCGCCAGGAGTCCGCCGTGCTGCATCTGGCTGCCTGATCCGCGCCATGGCGCGGTCCGCGTGTCGTATTTTTACGACACCTCCGCGTCCCCGGCGCACGCAGTTCGCCGTCCCCATCCCGGCGAAATCCGCCGCACGCCACAATCGTCCCACTGCGCGCCCTGCGCTAGCCCGCTATCATTCATGCGAAGCGGGGCACACGCGTGACAATGTTGTCGCCAAGCATGTAAAGACCTATAGAATGGGCTTGTGGGTTTCCACAATACCCATCGTCGGACCGTTCACCCTATAA